>JBJTXG010000195.1:0-3300 GCA_046082125.1 Ferruginibacter sp.
GTGCGCTGTTGTAACGATTCCCAGTAGGCCATGGCTTTGGCTAAATCATCGGGCACATCAATTTTTACGCCTTCAAAATTAGTGAGCACCATTTTCAACGGGATACCGTTTTCCAGAAAGCGAAGGCATTCGATTTTTTCAGCTTTTTCTAGCGGTGTCATAGGCATTTTGGGGAACTGAAGCAACGCCTCGCGACGAAACGCATAGATACCGATATGTTCATAATAGATTGGCAATGCATCGGCCTGATCTCGTGGATAGGGAATGGGGCTTCGGCTGAACAGCAGCGAGTTCCAGTGAAGATCCACCACTACTTTTACAATATTCGGATTTTGAATCTGGGCTTCGTCCTGTATTTTTTTCATAACGGAGGCTACTTGCACCTGCTTGTCCTGAAAAGCATCAAGTAGCTGACTCAAACAGGTTCGGTCGATAAATGGCTCATCCCCTTGTACATTCAAAATGAGGTCGGCTTCGAGTAAAGTTGCCGCCTCCGCAATTCGGTCAGATCCGCTCTCATGATCGTCTCGACTCATCATGGCCATACCGCCATGCTCAGTGACATCATTAAAAATTAACTCATTATCGGTTACCACCATAACCGCATCAAACAGGCCGGTGGCCACGGTATTGTCATAAGTATGACGGATCACGGTTTTACCGCCAAAAACCTGCATTAGTTTATAGGGAAATCGGGTAGAGGCATAGCGTGCCGGAATCAATGCGATTTTTTTCATAGTGGAAAGATACTTTAGAACAGACTAATGCTGGTTAGTTATAGAAGATTGATATAAAGTTAATTTGGCTAAAAAAACGGACTGTACTACCTTTCTAAAAATATTTTCATGAAGCAAGTATCCATCCTTTCTTTGCTTTTGATTTCCTTGTTTACGGCCAACGCACAATCCGTTGCCATACTCAGCAATCCGGGCACGAGTCCGTTCATCGTTGTTGGAGATAATAATTACAATGTCACAGAGGCTCTGTATTTCGATGCAGAAATTGGGTCTTCTAATTTTGTAACGGCTGGTACCGCCATCCAAAAAATTAATTTCCTGATTGAAACAGAGGGAACACCCACAACTATTGGTAGTTTCAACATCTGGATGAAAAATGTACCGGCAACGACCACAACCCTATCCACGGCCGCCTATAATCGCACAGGCTATAGCCAGGTATTTTCAGGCACGTATAATGCAACGAGTCCGAGCGGCGTGGCCGGCGTTACACTAACAACCCCCTTTGTTCGTACACCCGGTACGAATTTGCAAATCCTGATTGAACGACTTGATGGCGTTACCCATACCGGTTATGTGTTTGCTGCCAGCCGAGGCGATGGAGTGACTGCCACTCCCCTTACCTGTCGTCGGGTAAATCGAGCGGCCGCACCGATACTAGGCACAACATCACTCACCGCTTCAGCGTTCAGACCAGTGATTGAACTGATCCATGAGTTTGCCATCGATGCGGCCGTGACGGGTATCGTCAGTCCGTCACCTATAACCTGTTATGCCGCCTCCCAAACCATCAGTGTTCGTTTATACAATCAGGGACTTACTCCCATTCCGATTGGCGCCGCCACCGTAACACTGAAAGTGAGTGGGGCCAATAGTTTTCAATCATCAAGAAACAATAGCACGTTGTTGGCGCCCGGCACTACCGAAACCATTGCCTTTACGGGCATCACGCTGAGTAATGCCGGTGACAATGATGACACCGCATATGTTAATCTGACCGGCGATGGAACCACCACCAACGATACGGCCTTTTCCACTACCATTACCGCCAGTACACTCAACAGTTATCCAATAGTGGAAGACGCGGAAACATCTTTACCTGTCTTCTCGTACGTGTCTACGATCGCATTAAATCAGCTCTGGACCCTTCAAACAGGTAACTATACCAACGCTGATTTGACCTCACCTCTGGTACCGCGTGCTCCGGGTACCACCTTTTATATGTTCGATAGCTATAGTGGCGCTAATTCAACCGGTTCCGAAAGCAGACTTTACAGCAATTGTATTACACTTCCCTCACCCCTGCCTCCAAATCCCAATCCGGTCACAACCATCAGTTTCTGGATGAGCCATGACAATGTGTTTCCAACCAGCCTAGACAGCTTGTATCTCTCCGTTTCTACCAATAACGGACAAACATGGACACGACTCTCGGGCTATCAGCGGTATGCGGCCACTGCAACCACTCCAACATGGACCCAGAAAATTGTCGACGTTTCTGCTTATAATGGACAAACGGTACAATTCGCATTTGAAGGAACCAGTCAATACGGAAACGTAATTGGCTTGGACGACATCAACATCAACTATTCCGGCGTCGTTCCGGTTTCGTTACTAGCCATTGACGCCCGTCGTACCGGCAATGCCAATCAGATTTCCTGGATCACCGCTACTGAAGTAAACAGCAGCCGCTTTGATATTGAATATAGTACTAATGGTATTGATTATACCATCATTGGAACAATCAACGCATCCGGCAGCAGTACTACCGAAAAACGATACAGTTACCTGCATACCACCGCTGTCAAAGGCATCCATTATTACCGCATTCGCATGATTGATGCCGACAGCCGCTTTAAGCTCAGTCAGGTGCGTTCTGTTCAACTGTTGGAAAAGAACAACCTCACCATCTTCCCGAACCCGGTGGCACAAACAATCTATTTGATGATGGACGCAGAAAAATCCGGCATGGCCCGGATGACACTGACCGACCTCTCCGGAAGAACACTGGAAAATCGCTCGTGGCGGGTGAATCAAGGACAAAACAGCTTGCAATGGCCGGTACAAAATCTGCCGTCTGGCAACTACCTCATTCAACTCGAGCTCGATGGAAACCGTCAACGACAAATGATTCGGAAACAATAATACGATCGCACCTACTTCAAAAAAATGCCCCGAATATCGGGGCATTTTTAGTGTGTGTTTATTTTTTGGAAGATCAGTTGTTAAGCATCAACGGCATAACAAGCATCAGCAGCTCGGTATCTTCTACCTGCTCACTGGGTTTGATAATACCTGCTTTTCCGGGAGCACTTAATTCCATGTTCACTTCTTCCGTATCGGCTCCGTTGAGCATTTCGATTAGAAACTTCGCATTGAAGGCAATCTGTAAATCCTTGCCATCATACGTGCACGACATTCGCTCGCTGCCTTCGTTGCTGTAGTCTACATCTTGTGCCGTCAACTGCAGTTCCTTACCGGTAATATGCAGGGCAATCTGGTTCGTACTTTTATTACTGAAAACACTTACCCGGCGAAGGGCATTTTGAAAATCGGCTTTATT
>JBJTXG010000196.1:0-2308 GCA_046082125.1 Ferruginibacter sp.
CCACGGCTGTTTTATCCGTCCAGTACGCACACTCCACCCAGGTGGTTTTTTCTTTCAAATTACCGGCACTGTCTTTATACTTTTCCGAGTGTGCCACACTGAAGTTGATGACTTTTCGGCCATTCACTTCATTTTGAATACAATCTTTTCCAAGATTTCCGATGATTTGCAGTTTGATCATGATGGTTGTTTTTTATTGTTAATCGATGTATCTAAAAAATGGTTGATTATTATGTTGTTGGGGGTTGAATACCTGCCTGCCGGTAGGCAGGGGTTGTAAAGAATATTTTGAACTTTTTGAACGATTGGTGATTTGTGATTTGTGATTACGTTATAACCTCGGCAACTTGATAACTCGTTAACCCTTGTCTGCCGGTTAGGTTTACGTACCATAGGTGCAGGTACCAAACGTACTCAACCTTTTAAACGTGTTGAACAACTTGAACCTCAGGCACCTTCTGGCTACACCAAAACTAATTCATTTTTTTCTTGAGTGTACTCACCTGATCATGTAAGTTGCTAACCAGACTGGCCAAGGAATTCACATCCCAGCGTTGTTGATTAGCCACCTTGGCAATTACAATCTGTGCGTGCCAGAGCTCCAAAATATCTTCGGTGTTCATCTGATAGGGCTGAAACGAGGGATTGTCGCTCTCAAGGGTAATCTTATTACGCTGCTTGGGATTTTTTTGAATTCGTTTGTAAACGATCCCCTCCTGCTTGCTGACGACAATAAAGGCCTGTCCGCTTTTCACATCCTCCATTGACTCGATTTTCTCGCCAACGATGATACTGCCGCTTGGTGTGGGCATCATACTATCACCAATGATTTCGAACGCCCGATATTGGCCTCCGGTCATCATGGGCAACGTGAACGTATTGAGCTCATCGATGAATTCATGATCGGCATAGCCGGCCAGGTATCCGGCGGCCGCTTTCACCGGAACAAAATGTATCAGGTTGCGATCGGCCGAACCAATTTTCATCAACCTTCGTTTCTGCAAATAGCTTCCTGAACTTAAAGAAGCCGACAAGTCTTTCAGCAAAAGCTCATCCAATGATAACTTAAACATGGAAGCCACCGTTTCCAACACATCCAAACGGGGCTCGGCCCGCTCTTCTTCATAGGCTCCAATCAACGAGCGTTTGACATCCAGCTTTTGGGCAAATTCTTCCTGTGTCCAACCGCGCAGTTTGCGCAGGTATTTCATGTTTGAACCGGCTTTTGACATGGCTAAACTAATTTGATTAGCACAAATATACTAAACATTTTAGTTTTCCAAATTTTATTTTTAGCGCACTTTCATTCTAATCACTGGGGTGTTTTGACGTACTTTTGTGGAAAATCAAGGATATGCAAGCCGTTCTCGCTGTACATAACATTGTTCGCTGGGCCGTTCTGGTATTTGGGATTTGGACGGTAATCAACGCAATCACCGGACTATCGACCAAACGCGTCTTTTCCAAAAATGACAATATCAGCAACTTGCTGTTTATGATTTTTTGTGACATTCAATTGCTGTTTGGCATTTTTCTGTTGGTCATGGGCCCCTGGCTGGACATGTTTCAATTCGGGATGGGAGAAGTGATGAAAAATAAAGTTTCCCGGTTTTTTATTATCGAACACGGCGTTATGATGATCATCGCCTGGCTACTGGTTCATATTGGACGTGTAGCCGTCAAGAAAGCAACGGAAGCCAAAAAACACCGAGTTATGCTGATTTATTTCGGGATTGCGTTGTTACTGATTCTCATTTCCATCCCCTGGCCATTCCGCGGCGAACTCATCGGCCGAAACTGGTTCCCATCTATCTAACCCATCATGATCGCGCTATGAAAACAAAACCGATTATCCTCATCACCAACGATGACGATATCAACGCACCCGGCATCCGAAACCTGGTCGAAGCCGTCAAAGGCCTGGGTACTGTCGTAGTTGTGGCACCGGACAAACCACAGAGCGGTATGGGGCATGCCATCACCATTGGCTCTCCCCTGCGGATGAATCGTGTGCAGGTATTTGGTAAAAAAATTGAATCTTGGCAAACATCCGGTACACCGGTTGACTGTGTCAAACTCGCTGTTGATAAAATCCTGCACCGTAAACCCGATATCTGTCTGAGTGGCATCAATCACGGCGCTAACCACTCCATCAATGTGATATACAGCGGAACGATGTCGGCCGCGATGGAAGCATCGATTGAAGGTATACCGAGCATCGGCTTTTCACTGCTGGATTACCGATACGAAGCTGACTTCAGTGCCGCCCGGAAAATTGTTCGAAAAATGGTAACCGACCTATTGCAAC
>JBJTXG010000197.1:0-10917 GCA_046082125.1 Ferruginibacter sp.
GAATTCACTGATACTCAACGTTTCGGCACGACGATCAAATAACGGATCCTGAAGTATCTCAGCATCAAACAAGCCACGAACGGCATTGCGCAGGGTTTTACGTCGTTGACCGAATGCCTGTTTGACGAGCAGGTGATAGGCTTTCCGGGAGCGGTATGGCAGTTCGGACGGCCGTCGGGTCAGCCGAATAACTGCACTCATTACTTTCGGGGGCGGTCTGAACGATTCAGGCGGCACGTCAAACAACTGCGTCACCTCATAATCGGCTTGAATCAACGCACTCAGCACGCCGTATACTTTTGAACCTTCTTTAGAAGCAGCCCGTTCGGCCACCTCTTTCTGAAACATCCCTATGACAACAGGAACCCGGTCTTTCCAATCGAGCATTTTGAACAGAATCTGTGAAGAAATATTGTACGGAAAATTACCAATGACCGTAAATGGTTCCGCAAACGGACAATCGATATCCAGGATACTGCCCTGAATCAACTTTGATTGGATTGAGGGAAACGTTGTTTGCAGATAGTTTACTTTTTCAGCATCCACTTCCACTGCTTTGAAATCGACTGACGGTAACTCCAACAACGCAGCCGTGAGGGCACCGCCGCCAGGACCAACCTCCAGGAGCCGATCAAACGATTCAGCTGTCAAGGCGTCCAGAATACGGTTGATAACGGTCTGGTCTTTGAGAAAATGTTGACCGAGCGCTTTTTTCAGCGTGTACATAGAAACAAAGGTACTTGATTGCCTGCCCGAACAATCATTTCGGCGATCCGGCTTCCTTTCCCGAGAATCGGGCATTAATCCGTACTTTTGTCCTCCCTTATCGGCGAACACATGCACGTGCACACAGACCAAAAACCCATCATCGGATTCAGTTGCGGAGACATCAACGGGATCGGGATTGAAATCATCCTGAAAACCCTCAACGACTCGCGCATACTCGACCTATGCACGCCCGTTGTTTTCGCCAATAACAAGGTTATCAATTTTTACCGGAAAACACTTCCGGATATCAATATCAATTTTTTTGCTATCAAGGAGCTTGAGCGGGTGAATCACAAACAAGTCAATTTGTATACCTGCTGGGAAGGCGACGTGGCGGTTACGCCGGGTGTGCTGAATGATGATGGCGGTAAATATGCCGTGATCAGTTTGAAGACGGCTACGGAGGCATTAAAGAACGGACAAATCCACGGTTTGGTTACCGCACCCATTCATAAAAAAAATATCCAGTCGCAGGGATTTTCGTTTACAGGACATACCCCCTATCTGAAACAAGTATTCGGCGGAGGGGACGTGGTGATGCTGATGATCGCGGAGAACATGCGGGTTGGACTGCTCACTGAACATTTGCCGGTTAAAGACATTGCCCCGTATATCACAAAAGATAAAATCGTAGGTAAACTGCAAATCATACACCAGTCTTTGAGACGTGACTTTGGTATCCAGCGTCCGGCCATTGCCGTGCTGGGTCTCAATCCACATGCCGGTGATGAAGGATTGATCGGAAAAGAAGAAATTGAAATCATCAAGCCTTCGATCAAAGAAGCCAAACAAAAAGGCATTCTTTGTGCCGGTCCTTACAGCGCCGATGCGTTTTTTGCCCGAGGAAACCACGAAAAGTTTGATGCCGTATTGGCTTTGTATCACGACCAGGGACTGATTCCATTCAAGTCGCTCTCAACCGGTGAAGGCGTTAATTATACGGCCGGACTCAAAGGGGTACGCACATCACCCGATCATGGCACGGCCTTTGACATTGCCGGCAAGGGTATCGCCGATGAAACCTCTACTCGACAAGCATTGTATGCCTGTATCGACATCATCCGCAACCGCATCGAGTACGACACCCAGCGTCAGAATCCACTCAAAAAAATGAGTCGATCCGTTGTAGGCAGTAAAGCGGACGAAGTGATTACTGAAGACTAACGATAGCGTTTACACGCAATTAGTTGAACCCGGCGGCGGCAGCGCCTTTATTGATCGTGTACTGTCGGAGATCAATGATGGCTTCTCCCTTATTTTTAGCACCCTGCGCAGCAGGCTTTCCGAGCTGTGCTCCGTTATCAAAATCGAAAGTGATTCCTTTGGGGAGTTTATATTCATTGGCATTGAAAGAAAACACAATCTGGTCGGGCAATCCTTGCGATCGATATTTTCCATAGGTAAACTGCAGTTCGTACGTGCCGTTATCGCGCGTGGTCGTACTCGCTTTCAACACCACCTGATTAACCGGATCAATGTTCAAGGTCAGCAGCACAATATCACTTTTTGGATCATTAGGCAAGAGCCGGGCTATGCGAACCGGTTTGTCGTTCACCTTGTCTGAACCCCCATCCACGACCAGAAAAGACTCTTGATTGATCAGTCCGGCCAGATTCAGATTCACCGCTCCTTTAGGCACAAACGTAACGCCTTTCTCCGACTGCAGTTTGATACGATCCGGTGCCATATAGTACAGCGTGACCGGCGAAACGGGGACTTTCAGAAAAGAAACATTTGTTTTCATCGTACCGGTGGCCACATAATCTTTCACTAAAGCCAGTTTTGATTTTGTTTGGGCAACCAGCTGCTGAATATCCTGTGCATTGGCTGTGGCTGAAATGCTCAGCAACAGAAAACATACAAAGCAGCGAAATAATTTCTTCCTCATGATAGAATATCTTTTTTTCGGAACAGGTAAATGGCCAGTCCGGTTAGTGCAATAATATGACCGGCCAGGATGGCCACGCTTTTATAAATCATCGATGCTTTTTCCACCGAGCCTTTGATTGGGATTCCCTCCGTAGTAGTGTCGATGTAGAAAAATCCTTTCCAGCCCACCATATAGGATGTAAACAGATAGGGTTTTACGTATTGTTCGATCACGGGTACGCTGATGTTGGTGACGATGGTAAAAAACAACACAATGCATACCGTAGCTACAATCGGTCCAATCGAATTATCTGCAAACAGCGAGAGCAGCATGGAGAGCGACACAATGACCGTCAGGGCCAGTGCCGCATAGCCAAAGGCCGCCACATAACGCCACAATACATCATCGGCGGTTATTTGCATGATTTGCGACTCATCACCCCGCACCCTGAAAATAAGCATGTCGTCGACACCAAAGATCGCCATGCTCAAAAACAAGGCAAGCAAGGCCATCCAGATTAATAATACCAGTGTAAACAAAAAAGAGGCCATCCATTTTACGAGTAATAATTGGGTACGTGACACCGGACGAGACAGCATCAGGCGGAGAGTACCCATGTTGGCTTCTCCGGAAATAGCATCGCCGGCAATCAGTGCAACCAGGATGGGCACCTGAACCAGCAAGGTGTTCAAGATGATATAACACATCAGGTAGCCGTTGATTGCCTTTCCGCGATCCAGTTCAAAATCGTCCTGAATATTTTGCAACATGAGATTCATGTAGCTCTCCCCATCGGCCCAGAAAGCGCCTTGAAAGACAAATACAATACCGGCAACTGCCGCGAACGCGATATAGGTTCGTGGCCGGCTGGCAATTTTATACATCTCAGCGCGCAGGAGCATCCACATGTTCGGGCGTTTGGGTTAAACGAATAAAATAATCTTCGAGGGCATGCTGCTGGCGTACACCGTATACAGCAATCCGTTGTTCGGTGAGCCAACGAACCAGATCCGGCACTTCTGCCTGGTGCATAGTCAGGGCTAGCTCCTCCCCTTCCGTACAGATCAGATCCTGCCATTGGGTTTGTATCATCAATTGTCGTACGTGCGTATCATTATCGGTTGTAAGCACCACCCGTGTTTTTTCGGGAGCCAGCAAATCACGCAGGTTGCCTTCCACCACCGCTTTCCCCTGATGAATAATCAGCATGCGGTTACACACGGCTTCCATTTCGGAGAGTAAATGCGAAGAAACGATGACTGTTTTTTTAAACTCCTGTTGCATACGGAGAATCAGCTGACGCATATCGGCAATACCTTGCGGATCGAGTCCGTTCGTTGGTTCATCTAATATCACCAGTTCCGGATTATGCTGAAGGGCCACTGCAATGCCCAGTCGTTGTTTCATACCCTGACTATACGTGCCCACCTTATCGTTGGCGCGACTAGCCAGTCCGACCTGCTCGAGTTGAAGCATCATTTCGTTGCGGGTGGGTTTCAGGCCGCTCAGCGCCGCAAACAAGCGAAGGTTATCCAGTGCCGATAAATAGCGGTACAAATCGGGACGTTCGATGATGCATCCCATCCGGGAAAGACAATAAGCCCGATGCTGATATAGCTCTTTATCAAAAATCCGAATCGAACCCGCATCCGGGAAGATCAGCGTCACCAGCATCCGCAGGGTAGTTGATTTACCGGCACCGTTTTGCCCGAGAAAACCATATACATCCCCCGGATGTACCTGAAACGAAAGATCGTCGACAGCTTGAATCAGACCATGCCGTTTCCGGAGATGTTCAACCAAAAGCAAGGATTGCATGTACACATAACACGTGCCGAAGAGAATGGTTTTACCATTCCTCCAATCTTTTGATAGCGGCCACCAATCCTTCAAATGCTTGTAATCCAGAATCGCTGATCGAGCAGGTTGTTACCGGGTATTTATTTTTGATGGATTTTTTAAGCAACACGTAGCCCGCTTTTTCCAGGGTTTTAAGATGCTGACTAAGATTGCCGGCCGGCATGCGGAGCGTATTTTTCAAAAAAACGAACTCCACCTCCCCATGACGCCTCAAAATGGTCAAAATCAGTAACCGATGGGGAGATAAACAGACCGGATCCAGCCCTTCAAGCATATTTTACCGTATTTACATTGATAACCGATTGAAAATGTTGAAACAACCGTTGATTCCAATAATCCGTTGTTTAAAATCAACGAAACAAATATACAATTTATTTGGTTTGATATTATTACTTATTCTATATCAGTACATCAATTTTTTACTATATATAAAAGCGCGATTTCGAATGCTATTCGTAGAGACATAAATAAAAAAACAATCTATTGCATTGTTTTTATCTATTTTATATAGTTTTTTATAATTTAATTTATAATAGGAGTGATCGACCAAACTTATACACATTTCTGTGATTTTCTTTTTTATTGGCCGAGGTCTTCGTACTTTAGCAATAGAATTTAATGGGTTAGTAAGTACAAAGGGTCGGCTTTATGCCGGCCCTTTTACTTTTAGATGGATGCTTTCTATTTTCTGTTTCATTTTCAACAAACCGATTCGCATGTTCTACTATTCGATGAAATCAAAACGTCGTTAACGATTGCATCGACCACTTACTGACGTTATAAACAACTGGCTGAATGAAACCATGTTGTTCTATGCACTGAATAATTTTCAGTTTTTTTTCTTTAGCTGTTTTGGAACTACTTTTACCGCATGAGTAAGTTGAAGACCGTTTTTTTCTGTCAGCAGTGCGGTCATGAGTCGCCGAAATGGGTTGGTCGATGTCCGTCGTGTAATCAATGGAACAGTATTGTTGAGGAAGTCGTTCAACGAGGAAAAGACACCGTTGAAAAAGATATATGGAAAGACGCTGCTTCTTCGGGTGAGCGAAAGACGATCGCGCTGAAAGAAGTGAACAGTGCTGAAGAAGCCCGATTGGTTTGTCCGGATGCGGAACTCAATCGGGTGTTGGGTGGTGGCATTGTGGCCGGATCGATTGTATTGGTAGCGGGTGAACCTGGCATCGGCAAATCAACCTTATTTCTGCAAACCGGTTTACAATTAACCGGACGAAAAGTACTTTACATCAGTGGAGAAGAAAGCACTCAGCAAATTCGGATGCGGGCCGATCGCGTTGGTTCGATCAATGATGATTTTTTCATACTGCCTGAAACTGACACACAAATCATTTTTAAAGAGATCAAAAAACTCAAACCGGAGGTTGTCATCATCGACTCGATTCAGACATTGCAATCACCCTATGTAGACTCGGCTCCGGGCAGTGTAAGCCAGATTCGGGAGACGGCGGCCGCTTTTCAACGATTTGCCAAGGAAACTCAAACGCCGGTCTTTATCATCGGTCATATCACCAAAGACGGTAACATTGCCGGTCCAAAAATCCTGGAGCATATGGTAGACACCGTGCTGCAGTTTGAAGGCGACCGTCATCATGCTTATCGCATTTTACGAACGCTCAAAAATCGTTTCGGATCCACCTCCGAATTGGGTATATACGAAATGCATGCGGGCGGTATGCGCGCCGTCAGTAATCCGAGCGAAATCCTCATCACTCCCAAGGAGGATCAGCTCAGTGGCATTGCGATTGCCGCTACCATGGAAGGACTTAGGCCGCTGCTGATAGAAACCCAAGCCTTGGTTACCGCCAGTGTATATGGAACTCCACAACGGACCGTCAGTGGATTTGACTTAAGAAGACTGCAACTCTTATTGGCCGTACTCGAAAAGCGAGGTGGTTTTGCCTTCGGGATGAAAGATGTGTTTGTCAACATCGCCGGAGGTATCAAAGTGGAAGATCCATCCATTGATCTGGCCATCATATCGGCCTTGTTGAGCAGTTATGAAGACCAGCCAATCTCCCCTCGGCTGTGTTTTTGCGGAGAGGTTGGCCTAAGCGGAGAAATCAGGGCCGTCAACCGCATCGAACAGCGCATCGCGGAAGCACAAAAACTGGGATTCGAAAAAATCATCGTGAGTAAATACGGACATAAGATTCCGAACACCGGAAAAAAAGATATTGAGATCATTGCCCTTGGAAAAGTAGAAGAACTCTACCGATTACTGTTTTAATCCATCCGTTATGATGACCTTGACATGGCCGCTGCTGCGGGATGTGCTGCATCTATTCTACCCGCCAACCTGTTTACACTGTGGAAGCGGTTTGGTGCACGAGAAGGAACCTGTCTGCATTAGCTGCCTGAGCCAGCTTCCATTCACCCATTTCGAAAAAATACCGGATAACCCCACTGAACGTGTATTGACCGGTCGATTACCCATACAATCTGCCGCATCGTTGCTTCATTTCTCGAAAGGAAAAATCACCCAGTCGCTGCTGCACGCGCTGAAATATAAAAATGAACAAGCCCTGGGTATCTGGCTGGGAAAACTGGCTGCCTATTCGATACAACAGAGCGGACGTTTTGAAAAGATCGATTATCTGCTGCCAGTTCCGATGCATCCTGCGAAAGAAAAAAAACGCGGATACAACCAGGCGGCATTGATTGCTGAGGGCATGGCATCCGTTATGCAGATTCCCGTTTTGTCGAAAGAAACCGTACAATGTAGAAAAACAGATACACAAACCCGGAAAAGCCGAACCGACCGATGGTTGAATGTGGCTGACTGTTTTTACATCAACCAGCCTGATTTACTAAATAAAAAATCGATCTTACTGGTTGATGATGTGCTCACCACCGGTGCCACATTGGAGGCTTTTGGCCGAACCTTGCTGGACTGTCAACCAAGCCGGCTTTCGGTGTATACCATCGCCTATGCCGACGGTTAATTTCATACATTTGATCAATGAAGCCGTTTCATTTGGTTTTCGGTATTTTCTGTTGTCTGTTGGTGATCTTTTTTTCCTGTAAAAAAGAAGCGTTCATTACCGACTCCTCCGCACGCATTACCGTGCAAACGGATTCTATCCGTTTCGACACGGTTTTCACCTCGGTTGGTTCGATCACCCGGTCCTTCAAAGTATTCAACCCAAACAATGGGATCATCCGCTTTCAAAATATTCGGTTGATGGGTGGAACCGCCTCCCCTTTCCGGATGAATGTCAATGGTCAGTCCGCTAATCAAATCAGTCAACTGGAACTTCGGGCAAACGACAGCCTGTATGTGTTTGTATCGGTTACCATCAATCCAACCAACAGCCTGACGCCCTTCGTTTTACGAGACAGTATTTGCTTCGAGTATAACAACAATAAAACGTTCGTACAACTGGAAGCCTTTGGCCAAAATGCCCGATTCATCCGTAACGGACGCATTCTTCAAGATACCGTCTGGGACAATCGCCTTCCCTACGTTATACTGGGCAATCTCACCATTGAAACCGGAAATACGCTCACCTTGCAAGCCGGCACACGCCTGTTTATGCATGCCGATGCAACACTCACGGTACATGGCACGCTGATCAGTGCCGGAACACCTGCTGCGCCGATAGATATTCGTGGTGACCGTCTCGATTACTATTACAATGATTTGCCGGGCTGTTGGCCCGGTATCGTTTTCAGTGCACAAAGCGAAAACAATCTACTCACGTATACCCATATACGAAACGCTTTCAAAGCCATTGAACTTACCGGACAACCCGCCGGAAGTACCCCGAAGCTCACACTTAACCAATGTACCATCTCACAGGCCAAACAAGAAGGCATGCTTTGCCGGAATACAACCGCCAGCCTGAACAACTGTTTGGTTTATAACTGTGGGAGCAATTTCCGCATCATAGAAGGCGGCACCTATCAACTCAACCACTGTACCCTGGCTGCTTTTTCAACCCGGTACACGGCCCACCAACAACCTGTTTTTTATGCATCCGATATTGATTTGCTTTCTTCGAGTTCCCTATCGAAGCCGTTGCTTGTGAATATGTCCAATTCGATTATTTGGGGAGAAGAAGGCTGGGTCAGCGAAGAGATACAGACCTACCGGTCAGGCACGACCCCGTTTCAGATAATCCTGGATCATTGTATTTACCGCTCCGACAATCCCCCATTGGCGACTACGACTGCTTGCCTACCGAATATCAACCCATCGTTTGACAGTATTCAATCGGTTGATCGTTTTTTTGACTTCCACCACACGAAAGACCCGAATGCTCCGGGTATCGATCAGGGGATTACCACCGGACTATCCATTGATTTGGATGGATTAAACCGACCAACCGGTACGGCTCCGGACATTGGTTGCTATGAAAAGCCCTGAAAGGCCAAACTTTTTACAAAACTGATTGTTACCTATTCATGAAAACAATCCTTTTACTAGCTCTGATAACAGCCTGCTCCATGCAATCCAATACAGACCAAACAGCGGTTGACACCAATCCGGTTTCCATACATCGTTTTGAAATACCCGCATTGGATGGTGGCACGATCAAACTTTCCGATTTCAAAGGAAAAAAAATCCTGATTGTAAACACCGCGTCCGCTTGTGGCTACACTCCACAATATGAAGAACTCGAAAAACTATACAACCAGTTTAAGGATCAATTGGTCGTTATTGGGTTTCCGTGTAACGATTTTGGCGGACAGGAGCCCGGAACGGCCGACGAGATCCGTTCATTTTGCAAAAAGAATTATGGGGTAACGTTTCCAATGGCCGCCAAAGTTTCGGTTAAGGGATCATCGATCGCACCCATTTATAACTTTCTCACGCAAAAAAGTGAAAATGGCGTCCTCGACGCACGCATCAGCTGGAATTTCAACAAGTTTTTAATAGACGAGAATGGCTTCGTACTCCGTCATTACAATAGCGGTACCGATCCGCTGGACGAATCCATTACCTCATTGTTGAAGTAGGTCGTTTTCCACAATTTGCACACCAGCCGTCTAAATTAGGCAAATCACACACGCACTGGCTGTTTCTCGGTTGTAACTTTAAGAAACCCCTTTTGTATGTTATGGCGAACCTTGTCGGGCGAGAGCCTGATTCTACCCATTCGAGAGGCTGTTGAACAGGCCATCCGAAAAGAACACGAACGTGGAAACGCCTTGAAAGTGTGTATTGGAACCGACAGTCAGGTGAAAGGACAGGAAACGGAATTTGCCACAGTCATTGTTTTCTTACGAAAAGGAAGTGGTGGCTACATGTATATCCATCATGAAAGTACCCGACAACATCTGTCGCTGAAGGAACGCATGCTGATGGAAGTGGCCAAAAGCATTGAGGTGGCTTATCCTCTGTGCGAACTGTTTGACCAGTATCAAGTCGATATGGAGGTACATGCCGACATCAACACCAATCCACAATTCAAAAGCAATGAAGCGCTGCGCGATGCCATGGGTTACATCACGGGCATGGGTTTTACCTTCAAAGCAAAGCCCGAGGCGTTTGCGAGCAGCAGCTGCGCAAACAAAGTGGTAAACTGATTCGTTTATTGAAGACCGTTAGTGTTTTTCTGCCGCCAATACATCGGCAGTAATTTCACCGATATATCCCAATACCTTTTGTTTGCCTGTTTTTTTAGCTGCACTGGTAATGAAATGCGCCGGTAAGAAAGTCCAGGTAGTTCGCATGGCCTGCAGAAAATCGCGCGCGTTTTTTTGCACGGTGCGTTGATTCTCTTTATCTGACTTGGTGAATATAAGGGCCAGGGGGATCTGCCACTTGCGGATATTTTCCAGAAAAGCCAGATCAATCTTCTGCGGTTCGTGGCGGGCATCAATCAGCACGAAAATCATGGATAGGTTTTCACGCTTGCGTAAATAATTTTCAATCATCTGCTCCCAGCGACGGCGGCTCGACTGGCTCACCTTGGCAAAGCCGTACCCAGGTAAATCGACGAGATACCAGTCAACTGATTTATCTTTTTGATCGATCGTGATAAGAGACTGAACACCAAAATGATTGATCAATTGGGTTTTACCGGGGGAAGATGATGTTTTGGCCAATTTTTCGTTGCCACAGAGCATGTTGATCAGCGACGATTTACCAACATTACTCCGACCAATAAAGGCAAATTCGGGTCGATCGGGCAGCGGACATTTTTGTACCTCCGGACTACTGATCACATATACCGCGTTTTACTTTCCGCTGGTCGACTATCTCAATCTCATGGCGTATGACGGACCAGCGAGTGACCACTCTTCGCTCTCGATGGCCCGCTCCTCGCTTGATTCTTGGGTTGCCCGTGGGCTCTCCCGCGACAAGGCCATCCTCGGCGTCCCGTTTTATAGCCGACCGGGCGGCGTCTCGTACCGCAGACTGCTCCAGAGTGACGCCGCTGCAGCACGTGGAGATC
>JBJTXG010000198.1:0-4608 GCA_046082125.1 Ferruginibacter sp.
CTGATTTCAGTGCCGCCCGGAAAATTGTTCGAAAAATGGTAACCGACCTCTTGCAACAGAAAAAGCTGGACACGCATTTTTTACTGAATGTGAACATACCTGCTGTTCCCTACAAGGAAATCCAGGGCATCAAAATCTGCAAGCAAGCCTATGCCAAATATGAGGAGGAATTTGACGAACGCTTGGATCCGCAACAAAAAAAATACTTCTGGCTGACCGGTGAGTTCAAGAACTTCGACACGTCGAAAGACACGGATGTTTGGGCGCTCCAACATAATTATGTAAGCGTGGTACCCATCCAATTTGACCTCACCCATTACAGCCTCAAAAAACAACTGGAAAAATCCAAGCTATTCTCATGAAGCGTCTGATCGATTCGATGGTAACCGGCACAATTTTGGGCATCCTCGCTCCATTTGCCGGCTTGTGGGTATTCTGGAAGTCAAAAGTGGCCGACGCGGCACCGTTTACTGAGTTTCTGAACAACCTGTTTACGGATCCCAGCTACCGTCCGCTGATGACAGGTAGCTTAACCGTTTCGCTGATAGCGAATGCCATCGTTTTTACCGTATTCATTCAATTTGAAAAAGACAAATCTGCCAAAGGTGTTTTTATCTCCACCGTTTTATATGCACTGGCTATCCTGACTATCAAGTTTTTCTTCTGATCAGTGCCTGCCCTTTTTCTTTAACAGATTCTTATTCGCTTTTTAGCGACTGATTAACACCGGAACGATCATCCTGGTCGTAGGTTTGCTGAATACAACACTGATTTACGTTTCTCTCATAAGCAGTTAGTTTTGGTAAACGGAGCCCCTAGTCTTAGGGGCTCCCCTTTTTGGGATATGGGCTGGACGGCAGAAGGCTTATCTTTGAAACAAGATGCGCCTGTTAACGGTATTTTTTTGGGGAATGCTGATCAGTTTCATCGGTTCGTTGCCGTTGGGATCACTGAACATCGCTGCCATGCAAATCGGTATCCAGGAAACCGTGCAACAAGCGATCTATTTTTCGCTGGGCTCTTTGCTGGTCGAGATGATTTATGTGCGAATTTCCTTAATAGGTATCGACTGGATGAGCAAACAAGCCCGGCTCATGAAGGCGCTACAATGGATCACATTAGCCGTCGTTTTAGCCCTGGCTATCGGTAGCTTTATGGCCGCCGCCAAAACCACCTCAACCGGACAAGCGGAAAAAAATGCCCTCCTGAATCTAGATGTCCACCGTTTACTGTTGGGTATGATCATGTCGGCTATCAATCCGGTACAGATTCCGTTTTGGTTTGGATGGAGCATGGTCTTGTTCGACAAAAAAATCCTGGAGCCAAAACAGGCACAGTATAACACCTATATTATTGGTATTGGACTAGGTACCCTGGCCGGTAATGCCGTCTTTATTTTTGGTGGTAAATGGCTGACAGACCGTATACAGAACAGCGGACAATACATCAACTGGATCATTGGCGGCGTATTTGTCATTACAGCAATCATCCAACTGTACCGCCTACTTTTTCCGGCTGCTAAAAAACAACAACCCGCCGGTGAGTCAACACAACCATCATCCTGATTTCCGACGCCTCGACTTGTTAAACACCATTCTTCCCTTGTCAATCCCTTTTCGCATTTCCTTTTGCACCTCGTCGGGTAGCTGAATGGTTTCATAACATGAACTGCTGCAACAACCCCGGAATTGATTGGCACAATCGGCGCATTGAATAAACAACAGATGGCAGGCCTGGTTGGCGCAGTTCGTATGCGTATCGGCTGGTTTCCCGCACTGGTGACACGATGCGATAATCTCATCGGTGATACGCTCGCCCATACGCTGATCGAACACGAAATTTTTTCCGTGAAACTTATTCGTCAATCCGTTTTTTTTGACGGTATTCGCATAATGAATGATACCCCCTTCTACATGAAACACATTTTCAAAACCACGGTATAGCATATACGCGGTTGCCTTTTCGCACCGGATTCCACCGGTACAATACATGATGATATTTTTGTCCTTGTCGTTTTTAAGCATCTCCGCTGCCATGGGCAACTGTTCGCGAAATGTATCACTGGGAATTTCCATCGCCCGCTCAAAATGGCCTACCTCATATTCGTAATGATTGCGCATGTCAACGATGATGGTAGCCGGATCTTCCGTTAGCTTGTTAAAAGCCTCAGCATCCAGGTAAGCGCCTTTTTTTTCCATACTAAACGCGGGATCATGAATGCCGTCTGCCACAATTTTGTCCCGGCATTTTATTTTCAATACCCAAAACGACTTCCCGTCGTCTTCCACCGCAATATTCAATCGCACCCCATTCAATGGTTGAATACTATACAGATAGGATTTGAATGATTCCCAGAAATTTTCCGGCACACTGATTTGTGCATTGATGCCTTCCGTAGCCACATAGATGCGTCCGAACACCTCGAATTCGGTCAACGATTTGTAAAGTTCGTCACGGAAGATAACCGGATCGGCAATCGGAAAATACCGGTAAAACGATGCGGTCATGCGAGGAGTTGTTTCCTCCATCAGGCGGCGTTTAAGCTCGGCCTGCGAGACTCGATTGTGTAATACAGCCATAAACTTGATTTGATCCCGTGACGGGAAATCATACATAGATTGGATGCTTGCAGGGCAAACCAAATCGGAACGAAGGTACGGAATGTCCTTAAAAACCCCAGTCGATTCGGGTGTTGCTGCCACTGGAGCGACTAACCCCGTTGGCCAATAATCCGCCCAAACCGATGACCGGCGCGGCGCGAAGAAAACGGCCGTTTTGATAGGCCACCATATACTCTACCCGGAATAATTTGAAGATGTTTTCGAGCCCAACCGACCACTCTACGTACTGATTGTTTTTTTCTACCCAATACGCATTGGCGGATGCCACGAGGTTCCATTTCCATTTTTTGAGCAAGGGTATTTTGTTGGTGAGCAATCCGTTAAAATGATGATCAAGATGACACTCGGCATACAAGCTCGTTGGGGTTGAATTCAGGTACGAATCCATCAACCGAAACCCATCGGCATAAGCCAGGGAGGCCCCCAGGTTGTTGGCATTAAAGTGTTTGTAGTCCTGGAAATAGAGTTGTTTTTTGGTTAGAAAGCCGCCCGTTTCAAAACGGTAACGCATCGAACCGGCCAGTCCCCAGTTTTTATCGTCGAACACTCCAACCAACCAACGGTCGAAGGAGGCGGTGGATCCTGCCACACCGGAAATCGCTTTGACATAACCCAGTTCAATGGTTGGATAGGATGAGCCAATAGGCATCCGACTCCGGGGGAACTGGATATAACGCTGACCGGGTTTGATTCGTAAAAGGCCTTTGACAATGAAGGCACGATGACGATCCACCAAGGCCGGATTCATCGATTCAACGGGAAGATTCGGGGTCAGTAATAAGCTGTCTTTTTTCTGAAAGGTATACCAGGTGGTATTCACAAGGGGTATCCGGTCTTCCCAAGCAAGTTTCATCTGCAGGGAAACGCCACTCTCCCATTGTTTCTTGATCGCGATCTCCGCAAACAGTTTCTCATATATTTTCATCACATTCCGACCGTCCAGTAAGGTCGACCAGGTATTGACGAACGGATCAACCGGATTGGTGGGATTAAACTGTTGTACCGATTTACCTCCTCCAATACTCCAGGTTGTTTTTTTCCAAACCTGTTCGCCCGGTTTTGATCGAGTGATGAGGTCCAGATGCACGGATGATTGTAACCGACTGTTTCCAATACCATATCGCCATTCGGGAGTTACATAAACCCGCGCCCCCATACGTTTCCAATACCGGTCAAGTTGCCCACGAGCCTGTAATACCAGTCCTTCCACCGTATTGAAACCAGCCGTGAGCAACAAAGACTCGATCCGCCAATGAATATTTCCTTTCGTACGGTAGATGGTACGATCAATACCCGGAAAGAGTAATTGGCTCCATCGAAATTTTCCTTGTCTTGCCCGCAACGTATCTATATTATTATTGTCGCGCTCACGAACGATAAACAAACTGTCTTTTATCCGGTAATCATTCACTTCCTCCTGTTCGAGCGGCACTGGCCGAATGGTGTCCCAATAAGTTATCGGCCGTTTGTTTACCGCCGTATCGTATACAATCAGCGTCCGATCGAAAAATCGCTTGTCAAACACCGGATGGAGATCATGATTCGAGTATACAGTCAAAAACGTACCAACGGCATCTATTCCAAAAAGATTGACATTGACATACAACGACTGGTTATGCACCCGCCAGGTATCAGGTTCAACGGGCATGTATAACTGCTCGATCCGAAGCGTATCAATCAGTTCGAGTTGACTATTTTTGGTGAGGAGCATCGAACAACTATGTATACGCCAGTCGTCTTCAACAATATTCAATGTACCACTGAACAAGGGCTCATAGTTCCGTTTCGGTGTTACCCGAATCGAGTATACCATTTTCCCGTGATCATCAAACGTACCCAGCATCTTGTATCGGTAATAGTGCAGGGCATTGTCGGCGATAGGTGAAACAAAACCCCTCGATGAAAAGCTGTTTTTGAAAACGGACACATTGGATTCATATAAACTGATGAAAACCGGGAAAGTGAACCCAAAACTGTTACTGCCACT
>JBJTXG010000199.1:0-2730 GCA_046082125.1 Ferruginibacter sp.
TTTCACGAGTAAGGATGTATACCGGACCGGCATTAATGTATTTTATAAACCTGGCAGCCGTAATCGTGTTGAGTATCTGGTTTATGTGGACCACAGATGCTTTACTTACACTGGTGGCACTGAGCCCGATGCCCTTTCTGGTATTGACCATTTACTGGCTTAATGCTCGAATCAATAAAAAGAGTGAGCTTGTACAACAGTCTTTATCCTCGATGACAAGCCTTGCTCAGGAGTCTTATTCCGGTATTCGGGTGATAAAATCATATGCACGAGAGAAGGATGTAAGTGATGTATTTCAAGCACAAACCGACCAGTATAAAAATGAATCGTTGGATCTGGCAAAAACAGAGGCCTTTTATTTTCCATCTATGGCTTTATTGATCGGACTAAGCACCTTGTTGATCATCTTGGTTGGCGGATGGCAAGTGACCAACCACATGCCGGGTGCTTCGGTAGGCAAAATCACCTCTTTTATTTTGTATGTACAGCTACTGACGTTTCCGGTGAGTGCTATTGGCTGGACAGTCAGCATGGTCCAGCGCGCAGCTGTGTCGCAAAAACGTATTCTTGAATTTTTAGAATATAAGCCAGTCCTTGTAAATAAGCCAGTGGCCACTGACATTCCATTATATCAGACGATTACGTTTAGAAGCGTTGATTTTACCTACAAAAACACGGGCATTCAGGCACTGCATGATATTAACTGGAAGATTTCAACCGGACAACGTATTGCGGTTGTCGGGCGCACCGGTTCCGGTAAAACCACCTTACTTCAAATGCTCCTTCGATTGATTGATCCTGATGCTGGTAATATAACCATTGATAATAAACCGTTGCACAACATAGCACTCGATGCATGGCGTTCACAAATTGGTTATGTGCCTCAGGAACCTCTCTTGTTCAGTGAAACCATTCGTGACAATATTCAAATGGGGAATCCGACGGCTGATGAACAAACACTGACTTGGGCCGCTACGATGGCGGGTGTACATCAGGAAATCGACGCATTTCCAGGCAAATATGATACAATCGTAGGAGAGAGGGGCATCACGTTAAGTGGTGGTCAGAAACAACGTATATCGCTAGCCAGAGCACTCGTTCGGAAGCCGGCCATGTTAATTTTAGATGATGTATTCAGCGCATTGGATCCAATCAAAGAGGAGGCCGTTTGCCATGCCTTCAATAAATCACTTCAGGATACTACCATTCTTTATTCGACCGGACGACATATCACTTCTCTCCAAACAGATTATATCGTTTGTCTGGCCAATGGTGAGATAGCCGAACTTGGCACACATGACGAACTCATGAAAAAACAAGGGGTTTATGCAGCCATCATGTTGGAAAATAACAGGAATTCCACACTCTAATCCCTCAGCCCGAGACAGGGGGTTATTTTTTTTGTCAATTCCAAAACAACTATATCTTTGTTAACACCATTTGTCAACCAAATAACCTTAAAAGTGGCATACGAAAATAACGAACGAAGGGCTGATAGCGTCTTCGGTATACGCGTGAAAGCCGGCAAAAGAAGAACTTATTTTTTTGATGTACGGGCCACACGTGGCAACGACTATTTCTTGACAATCACCGAAAGTCGCAAACGTTTCGACTCGGATGGATACGATCGCCACAAAATCTTTTTATATAAAGAAGATTTCAATAAATTTATCAAAGGGCTCAATGAAACGGTTGATCATGTTAAAACCGTGTTGATGCCGGATTTTGATTTTGATGCCTTCAATCACGATACACCATACGAGGAAGACATGCCCCAACAACTCGCCCCTGATAACCTCGTTGAACGGAGTGATGATCAGCAGCCTAAAACGGATGCAGATCCTTCAGCTGACAATGGTGCCACCGAAGAGGTGGATAAATGGTAGCAGGGATCTTCCTATACAAATCAGAATGATAAAGGGCCTTGCGCCCTTTTTTTATGTCATCTTGGCAATCGCTAATCGCGCATCCGTTTGAATGCATTAATCAGTCCGTTTGTAGATTCGTCATGGTTGGAAACAGGCAGTTGATCGCTGAGGTCAGGTAGAATTTTGTTTGCAAGTATTTTCCCCAATTCAACACCCCATTGGTCAAAACTGTAGATGTTCCAGATAATCCCTTGAACAAAAATTTTATGTTCATAATAGGCGATTAGTTGACCAAGGGTAAATGGTGTTATTTTCTTGACTAAAAAACTGTTCGTGGGACGGTTGCCTTCGAAAACCCGATATGGGTTTTCATGGTAGGTGCCATTCATGAGGGCAGCCGTTTGAGCAAAAAAGTTGCTCATCAACAAAGCATGATGGTTTCCAATTGGTTGATGGCTGTTGGCCGAAGCAATGAAATCACAGGGAATGAGCTGGGTTCCTTGATGGATGAGTTGATAAAAAGCATGCTGTCCGTTCGTGCCCGGTTCTCCCCAAATGACCGGACCGGTTTCGTAATGAACCCGTTGGCCGTTTCGGTCGATATATTTACCGTTACTCTCCATATTCCCTTGTTGAAAATAGGCCGCGAATCGATGCAAATACTGATCATAGGGAAGAATGGCTTCGGTGGGTGCGTGCCAGAAATTGCGATGCCAGATACCAATCAGGGCCATGAGTACGGGAATATTTTTTCGCCAGGGAGTTTGTCGGAAATGTTGATCGGCATGATGAGCACCATCCAATAATTCGATATACCGGTCAAAGCCAATTGTGAGCGCTATGGATAAGCCAATGGCACTCC
>JBJTXG010000200.1:0-13585 GCA_046082125.1 Ferruginibacter sp.
CGTTTTTGTACCGACCTCCGTAACGGACGAACAAGGCAATCGAAGTCCGGCCAACCACGATAAAATCATCATGGTGGATGCGGCGTTGTTTGCCATACGGGAGATCATGGAAGAACATCCCGAAGCTGTTTTGTATGGCCAGGATGTTGGTCGACGACTGGGCGGTGTTTTTCGCGAAGCCGCTACCCTGGCTGAACAGACAGTGCGGCTTCTTTCTCCAGCTCTATCAGCGTTTGCTCGGAAACGCCGGCTTTGGACAAAGCAAAACGCAGCAGGGGACCGGGATCTTGAGTGGCCGCATGGGCCAGTTCTTGTTCATCGCGGTAAAAATCTTTTCGAACACCACTGGTATGATGGCCTAATAATGGAACGCGCGCATGCACCAACCAGGGCGTTCGGTTGGTACGGATATCCTCCACCACCCGTTGCATGGTTAAGTATGATTCAATGAAGTTGGCGCCGTTTATGCTTGTCCGTTGGATGCCCTTGAAACCTTCGATAAAGTCATATGCATTGGATGTGCGGGCTTCCGCAGCGGTGACACTGATGCCCCAGTCATTATCCTGTACCAGAAAAAGGATGGGCAACTTATGCAGGGCGGCAAATTGAAAAGCCTCACTGACTTCACCTTCCGTCACCGACGCATCTCCTAGGGAACAAATAACAACCGGTTTTTCTTCAATTACTTTTTGGTCGTTTATTTTTTCAAGGTACCGGATGCCCTGAGCAATGCCCGTAGTGGGAATGGCTTGCATGCCGGTTGCGCTGCTTTGATGGATGATGGTGGGCTTGTCGTTTCCTCGATAATTAGGATGGTTGTAATATTCCCGGCCGCCGGTAAACGGGTCGTCTTTTTTGGCTAGTAACTGCAGCATGAGCTCGTAGGGGGTGAAACCTAGTCCCAGCATAATGCTCTCGTCTCGGTAATACGGACTCACGTAGTCGCATGGACGCAGATGAAAAGCGGTTGCCAGCTGAATCGCTTCATGGCCGCGGGAGGTACTATGCACATACTTGCAAATCGATCGATTGGCTTCATAGATCTCTGCCATTGATCGGGCCTTGCACATACAGGCATAAGCTTTCAACAATATTTCGGTAGGGATCGACATAAAAAAAGCCGGAAAAGTTCCGGCATTCGATTATTTCATTTTGAAAGATTCCAAAAACTTGGTTGTGAAATTTCCTTTACGGAAGTCTTCGTTCTGCATGAGTTGCAAGTGGAAAGGAATCGTTGTTTTTATACCCTCGATCACATATTCGCTCAGCGCACGATGCATGGTATCGATGGCCTCCTCTCGGGTTTGTGCCACCGCGATAAGTTTAGCGATCATACTATCGTAGTAGGGCGGAATCACATAACCGGAATACACGTGGCTGTCTACCCGAACACCATGTCCGCCCGGTGTATGAAGTACTGTGATTTTTCCCAGACTGGGTCGAAAATCATTGTAGGGATCTTCGGCGTTGATGCGGCACTCAATGGCGTGCATTTCCGGATAATAAGACTTGCCCGATATGCGTTCGCCGGAGGCAATCTTGATTTGTTCTTTGATCAGATCATAATTGATTACTTCCTCTGTTACACAGTGTTCAACCTGAATCCGTGTGTTCATTTCCATGAAGAAGAAATTCCGGTGTTTGTCTACCAGAAACTCAATGGTGCCCACACTTTCATAGTTGATAGCTTTTGCAGCTTGTATAGCGGCTTCGCCCATGCGCTCCCGCAGATCATCGGTCATAAACGGAGAGGGCGATTCTTCTACAAGTTTTTGATGACGACGCTGGATGGAGCAGTCGCGCTCACTGAGGTGACATACATTGCCGTACTGGTCACCGGCTACCTGGATTTCAATGTGGCGGGGCTCCTCCACAAATTTTTCCATATAGATTCCATCATTTTTGAAAGACGCAGCGGCTTCGGCCTTGGCCGTTTCGTAGGCTTTTTCAATTTCACCCTCGCTCCAAACTACCCGCATGCCCTTTCCGCCACCACCGGCCGTTGCTTTCAAAATAACCGGATAACCGACTTCAGCGGCCGATCGCTTGGCATGTTCGATGCTTTCAAGCAATCCTTCCACACCCGGAACCACCGGTACGCCGGCACGAATCATGGTTTCCTTGGCTGTGATTTTATCACCCATGGAGTTGATCATATCCGGTGTAGGTCCAATGAATTTGATACCGTGTTTGCCGCAGATATCAGCGAATTTGCTGTTTTCGGCCAGAAATCCGTAACCCGGATGAATACCATCGGCATTGGTAATTTCGGCAGCAGCAATGATGTGGGGAATATTGAGATAACTGTCTTTACTGGCCGGCTTTCCGATACAGACGGCCTCGTCTGCAAATTTGACGTGTAAGCTGTCTTTGTCGGCTGTTGAATATACCGCAACGGTTTTGATGCCCATTTCACGACAGGTGCGGATCACCCGAAGGGCGATCTCACCGCGGTTGGCAATCAAGATCTTTTTAAACATACAAGTTAGTCTGAATAGTGGGTTGATAATGGTTTCATATCGGAGCTTGCGACGACGGATTAGCTGGGATCAACAAGAAACAGCGGCTGGTCGTATTCTACCGGACTGGCATCATCAACCAGGATTTTCACGATCTTTCCTTTGACCTCGCTTTCAATCTCATTGAAGAGTTTCATCGCCTCGATAATACAAACGGTTTTACCCGGGGTAACGTCGTCACCCACATTGACAAACAGAGGCTTACCAGGACCTGCCTGGCGATAGAACGTGCCGATCATCGGACTCTTAATGGTAATATAGTTGTCATTTTTTGCAGGCTCGGCCGCTTTCGGAGCTGCGGGAGCCGCTACGGGAGCGGGAGCAGAGGCGGGTACGGCTGCTTGAACAGCCGGAGCGGATGGTACGTTGGCTACGATATGCTGTACCGGATCTTTCTTCTGTTTGATGGTAATTTTTCGTCCATCCTCTTCAATGGTGATTTCTCCAATGGAAGTTTTGTTAATCAATTTGACCAGTTCTTGGATTTGTTTGATGTCCATGGGTTTGTTTATTTAGAAAATGGTTAATTCGGTAAAGTCAGGGATGCAAGATAGTCATTCAGGGCTATCTGCATTCATTTTAATCGAGATGATTTGCTCAAAAAAGGGTAAAAAATGCCAAATTCGACTCAAAAAAGGCATAATTACACTGTTTTTGGGCAAAAAACAATAAAAAAGGCTATCTGATTGAGATAGCCTTTTGTGATACTAAAATTGAGATTATTCTTTTACGCGTTCGACGTATTCGCCTGTTTTTGTGTTGACGCGGATCAGGTCGCCTTCATTCACAAATAAGGGTACGTTGACGTTCGCGCCCGTTTCAACCGTTGCCGGTTTCAGAGTGCGGGTTGCCGTATCGCCTTTCATACCCGGTTCGCTGTATGTAACCAGCATGACAATCTTATCGGGCAGTTCAACACCCATGGGTTGTTCCGTTTCGCCGTTGGTGAGTACCGAGACTTCTTGACCATCTTTTAGAAATCCGGGTGCATCAATCATGTTTTCGTCAACGGTAATTTGCTCGAAGGTTTCGTTATCCATAAAACTGTAACCGGTATCATCTTTGTACAGGAACTGATATGGTTTCTTTTCTACACGGACCGGAAAGATGGTTTCACCACTGTTCCAGGTCATTTCTATGGTTCGGTTGTTGTCAACCCCTTTCAGTTTTGCCCAAACCTTGGCGGCGGCACGGGCGGTTTTATTTTGGCCAAATTCAATCACAGAGTATAGGTTATTTTCTACTTTGATGATCATGCCAGTGCGCATATCTGCTGTTGTTGCCATAAATACTGATTTTGAATGATTGGAGGCGGCAAAGGTAATAAATGCTTATTCAATCGGCTAGGTCCTCCATGTTTATTTTTTGTATTTTTGAAACCAGGATCAACGCTTACAGCTATGCCCAAATTCGTATCAATCCTTCTGCTGCTTGGACTTTGTATGAATGTGTTTGCACAAAAAGAGCCACCCCCTCCTTATTTGAAAACCAAACGCATGCCGGCTTTCAAGGTATATCAAGTAGCCGACAGTAGTGTATTCACGCAAAAAGACCTCGATAAAACCAAAAAGACTATCATCATATTTTATGGTCCCGACTGCGGTCACTGTATGGTGTTTGCCAAACGGCTGATGGACAGTGTTCATCTCATACAGGATGCACAGGTCCTTATGGTAACTTCCTTTGAATTTGCAAAAATTCAAAAATTCAATGATGAGTTTAAAATGACCGACAATCCCATCATTACAGTGGGCCAGGATGAAAACTTCTTCTTCATTACCCATTTTGGCATCCGCCACTTTCCATCCGCCTACGTCTACAGTCCGACAGGCCGATTTTTAAAAAAGTTTGAGAATGATGTCTATATCGCCGACTTGCTGAAAGTGAAAGTGCCTGCTCGGCACGCGCCATCCACTCCAAGAAGGCGACCCCGGTATTAACCGGATGATTTTGTTTTTCCATTCATACGCTTCCGACTACCTTTGCGGGGAATTTCAAAATCAATCTTTATTTATATGAAAGTAACAGTCATTGGTGCCGGAGCCGTTGGAGCCACCTGTGCCGATAATATCGCCCGAAAACAACTCTGTGATGAATTGGTCATCCTCGACATCAAAGAAGGAGTTGCGGAAGGAAAAGCCATGGATCTCATGCAAACAGCCCAGCTGGAAGGATTCGACACGAAGATCATCGGATCAACCAATGATTATTCCAAAACAGCCGGATCAACCGTAGCGGTGATTACGTCTGGCATACCCAGAAAGCCGGGCATGACCCGCGAAGAGCTGATTGGCATCAATGCCGGTATTGTAAAAACAGTAACCGAAAATATTCTGAAACATTCGCCGGATGCGATCATCATCGTGATCAGCAACCCGATGGATACTATGACCTACCTCGCATTGAAATCAAGCGGATTACCCAAACACCGGATTATCGGAATGGGCGGCATTTTGGATAGCGCCCGTTTCCGCTATTTCCTAAGCCAGGCCATGCATTGCTCCCCGAACGACTTACAGGCTACCGTCGTGGGTGGACACGGCGACACCACCATGATTCCCCTGACCAGACTGGCTACCTACTGCGGAACACCCGTTGCCCATTATTTGGATACCGAGGCCCTTAAAAAAGTAGCAGCCGATACCATGGTGGGTGGCGCAACCCTGACCGGTTTACTGGGCACTTCTGCCTGGTATGCCCCCGGGGCGGCCGGCGCAGCCCTGGTGGAAGCGATTGTACGCGACGAAAAGAAAATGATGCCTTGTTGTGTATCCCTCGAAGGTGAATACGGATTGAACGATATCTGCCTGGGCGTTCCAGTGATTATTGGCCGCACTGGCTGGGAAAAAATCGTCGATTATCACCTGAACGAAGACGAAAAAGCAGCGATGCAAAAAAGTGCCGATGCTGTTCGAAATATGAACAGCGTATTGTCTACGCTCAATCTGTGATAAGAAATATCAGTGATTAAACAGCCGCTCTCACCATGGAAGCGGCTTTTTTATGCAGGAGGTAACACCTTTCATTCAATGAAGAAGAGCAGCAACATATAAACAACATGAATGATTGTCGCTTTTCCTTTTTCTATTAGAACCAAGAGCCGGTTATGCAACCTATTAACTTACACCGCTCACCGCCATCTCTTTGTTGATTTTTAATACGAGACCTTGTAATACTTTCCCGGGACCACACTCGGTGAATTGGGTAGCACCATCGGCCATCATAGCCTGAACGCATTGAGTCCACTTAACCGAGCCCGTTAGTTGAGCGATCAGGTTGGTTTTTATAATCGACGGATCGGTTACAGCCGATGCAGCTACATTTTGATACACCGGGCAAAGGGGCTGACTAAAGGTTGTTTGCTGAATGGCATTGGCTAACTCCTCTTCTGCCGATTTCATTAGCGGCGAATGAAAGGCGCCACCAACCGGCAATATCAGTGCACGTTTGGCACCGGCTGCTTTTAATTGCTCACAGGCCGTTTCCACCCCTTTTACAGAGCCACTGATGACTAGTTGCCCAGGACAATTATAGTTGGCCGGTACAACCACTTCGCCGGTTTCTGCTGTGATAGTTACACAAATCTGCTCGACCACCGCATCGTCCAGATTCAGAACGGCTGCCATGGTAGAGGCTTGATGTTCACAGGCTTTTTGCATCGCCGAAGCCCGAATGGCTACTAGTTTTAACGCATCCTCGAAGGCCAGTGTTTGGTTGGCGACCAGCGCTGAAAACTCACCCAACGAATGCCCGGCAACCATGTCAGGTACTGGATTTTCGAGGGTAGTATAGGCAGCCACCGAATGAATGAAGATGGCCGGTTGGGTGATGTTGGTTTGTTTGAGTGCTTCATCCGTACCCGTAAACATCACGTCAGAAATTCGAAATCCCAATAGCTCATTGGCTTGTTCAAAAATGGCTTTTGCGCGCTCGTTGGTATCGTACAGGTTTTTTCCCATACCCGAGAATTGGGCACCTTGCCCCGGAAAAACATACGCATGTTTCATATTGGATGATTTGTGCTGCAAAGAAATAAAAAATCCCGCAATGGCGGGAGGAAGGAATCAATGAAGATTGTTGGTGATAAGTTTCAGAAACTCCGATCGTGTTCCGTGTTTTTCAAATTCACCACAAAAAGCCGAGGTGGTTGTAACGGAGTTTTGCTTGGAAACACCCCGCATCATCATACAGAGATGAGAGGCTTCAACGACAACGGCCACACCCAGGGGTTTCAACGTATCTCGAATGGCTTCTAATATTTGATGGGTAAGGCGTTCCTGAACCTGCAGCCGTCGACTGTAAACATCCACCACACGGGCAATTTTGCTCAATCCGGTGATGGTTCCATTGGGAATATATGCTACATGCGCCTTACCGTAAAATGGCAACATGTGATGTTCGCACATGCTGTAGAGCTCAATATCTTTCACAATGACCATCTCACTGACTTCTTCGGTAAACTTGGCAGATTCTAAAATGGCGCGAGCATCTTGATTATAGCCTTGTGTGAGGAATTGCATGGCTTTGGCCAAACGCTCAGGGGTTTTGATAAGTCCCTCACGGCCGGGATCTTCGCCAAGCTCGCGGATAATTTTCGTGTATGCATCACTGAGAGCCTGTATAGACTCCAAATCGTATTGTTCAATGCGTTGATATGACATGGTGCTTGTTTTAATTAGGAAGCCGGGTATTCGACAAAGTTTCGCTCGGTTTCGTAGAGTCGAATCTGCACATCAAGCGAATTGGGTATATGTGGAGTTAATAATCGATGAATCACAACCGCAATATTCTCTGCACTGGGTATGATGTTCGTGAATTCCGGACAATCCAGATTCAGGTTTTTATGATCAAACCGGTCGATCACCTGTACACGAATTAGGTCGCTAAGTTTTTTCAGGTCGATGACATACCCCGTTTCAGGATCAGGCATACCCGTCACTTTCACAATCAGTTCGTAGTTATGACCATGGTAATTGGGTAAGGCACATTTACCAAACACGTGTTTGTTTTGGACATCATCCCAGGCTGGGTTAAACAAGCGATGTGCCGCATTAAAATGTTCCTTCCGGAAAACAGCCACTTTCTGGTCCATAGAATATAATTAACAAGCAAAAAGCGAAATAGTTGACCGGGTGATCAAAATGGTCAGCAATCACCAAAATACTCTACGTAGATGCGGGGTGTTTCATAGAGTTTCAGGGCGTGTAAGGTAACCCCGTTCGGCATATGGGGTGCGAGTTGCTTCCAGATGCCCTCCACCAGATTTTCAATCGAGCACAGCTTGTCCCGCATGAAATCAACGTCCAGGTTCAAATTTTTATGGTCCAGCTTATCTATGACTCGTTCCTGGATGATCGTACTCAGTTTTTTGACATCATACACAAAACCGGTGTCAGGATCCGGCTTGCCTGCGATGGTAACATGGAGTTCAAAATTGTGACCATGCCAGTTTTCGTTGGCACATTTACCAAATACGGCTTCATTTTGTTCACGACTCCATGATGGATTGTACAGCTTGTGTGCCGCATTGAAATGTTCGATTCGGGTCACGTAAACCATCCGGTACTAAAATTTGGCGCAAAGGTACAGTCAATTAACAGATTTGTTACTGCTTTCGCCGAAATTTGTGCCATGTCCATTCTGATTGTAGCAGCTACCGAGGCCGAAATAGCCCCATTTCGGCAACGAAATCCCCGGCAAACCTGTTTGATCACGGGGGTTGGCAGCGCCATCACCGCCTATCACTTGACCGAAGCTTTGTTATCACACAAATACAACGCTGCCATCCAAGTGGGCATCGCCGGTGCGTTGAACGATGCACATGCTCTGGGGGAGGTCGTTCATGTTGTTGAAGATCAGTTCACTGATTTGGGAAGCTGGGAACAGGGCACCTTTCAAACACTCCATCAGCTGAACCTGTCCAATGATCAGGCGTTTCCGTTTACCAACGGACGTATCGCCAATGATTCCTCACTGGTGGATTTGATCAACTTGCCCAAAGTCATCGGGTCTACAGTTAATATTCTTACGGATGATATAGGGTTATTGGATGCCTGTCACCGACGTGTTCATGCCGATGTGGAATCGATGGAAGGCGCCGCCTTTCATTATGTTTGCCGGAAACAGCATATTTCCTTCTTACAGATTCGGGGTATCAGCAATCGGGTGGGAGACCGTCAAAAAAATAACTGGAAACTGGCCGAAGCCATAAACAATTCGTCAATGGTACTGGAACAGCTCGTTCACACACTTAACACCCGTTCATGGAATTGACCATCGGATTCTCTCCTTGTCCGAACGATACGTTCATATTCGATGCGTTGGTCAACGGTGCGATCGACACGGGAAATCTTCGCTTTTTGCCCCAGATGCATGATGTGGAACAATTGAATCGACAATCGCTCGAACATACCTGGGATATTTGTAAAATCAGTTACGGTGTTTTGCACAAGCTGCTCAACCATTATAAATTACTCAACAGTGGTGGTGCATTGGGCGTCGGAGTCGGTCCGCTTCTGATTGCCAATTCGCAACAAGTGGCCACCGTAAACCCATCGATGCCCGTTGCCATTCCGGGTGAGCACACGACAGCTCATTTTTTGTTCGCGAATGCTTTTCCTGAATACACGAACAAGGTGTTTATGCCATACCATGCCATTGAAGAATTTGTACAAGGCGGCAGAGGGCTGGGTGTCATCATCCATGAAAACCGGTTCACGTATGCTCAAAAAGGGCTTCATTGCCTGGCTGATCTTGGTGGCCTGTGGGAAAAACAAACGCATCTTCCGATTCCGCTTGGCGGCATAGTGATTCGCCGTTCATTCGATACCAACTTGCAGCAGCAAGTTGAACGTCTTATTCAACAAAGTATCCGGTACGCATACACGAAGTATCCGTTATTAAGTCCGTTTGTGTCAATGCATGCACAGGAAATGGATCAAAAAGTTATGAAAAGCCATGTTGATCTCTATGTGAATGCATATTCAGAATCGCTGGGTTTCATGGGTCGTAAAGCAGTTCAAACGTTACTGTCTTTTTTCGATGATTCACATACGGAAACGGAAATTTTTGTATAAAAAAAAGCGCCATTGAATCGGCGCTTTTTTGAAGAGGGTTTTCGGCATTATTGAAGCGATTGGCGGATGTAGTCTTCGATATCAGTTCCTTTTTTAGACAGCTCATCAAACAGGGGTTTGAAAGAAGAATCTACAAAACTCCGGTACATTTCCGGAATCTGATTACGCAACGTAATGACATGATCAATACCGGTACGGATGTTGTTTTTGTCGTTGATTTTTGTAAGGAATTTCAAAAACTTGTCGGTCGACTCGAATTTCTCGTCATTGAGTGGCATGCTGCTGTAAACACCCGCAATCAATCCAAAATCAGCTTCTTCACTTCTCTTCAACAAAATCGAAATAACTTCTGAACCCAGGGTGCCTTTGGCGTCAAGGGCTTGTTTCCGGGCTGCGGAGTATCCTTGATCCGCATCCAGCATGGCCAGTCCTTTTAATGCCTGTCCGGCGACGCTGTAAGAAGAGTCATTGAGCGCGGCTTCAAAAAGGGATTTGTAGGAATCGCTTTTTAACGAAGCGAGAAATCCGATAGCGGCCGCTTTAAGGCGTTTGTTTTTTTCCGTGCGGGCCAGTTTTTCAATGGTTGATAATACCGTAGGATCATTCTTCATAGACGATTTGGACAAGGCATTGATCGTCTTGATGCGAATGCCATGGTAGTTGTCTTGGAGACCGTTTGCCAGTTCGGGCAATTTTTTTGCAGCGAAATAATCGATCGCATCGAAACGGTCTTTGAATGTGGTAGCGTATTTCCACTGGGCCTTGTATTGATCCTCCGATTTATTGTCTTTCCATTCTGCCAATAAGATTTTGTCGGCATCGACATTGATCCAGTCGGGTGTACCCGAGGTTGGGAGCGAAAAGGTTTCCTGTTGCCGGGTAATGGTAATGGCATGTCTTGTTTTTTTGCCATTTTCATATACATCAACAGCGATAGGTAAGGTGAACAGCTTGCCCCCTTTTTGCGTTTGTTTGATTGTCACTTTCGCTTGTCCCTGTGTTTCGAAGTCGTAGCTAACGTCTAGTTTCGGATGGCCGTTTCCGAAGTACCATTGATTCCAGAACCAGTTCAGGTCTTTGCCGGTTACGTCTTCAAAGGCGAGTCGCAGGTGATGGGCTTCGCCTGTTTTGTAGGCTCGGGAGGTGAGATACAAATTAAGTGCTTTAAAAAACGCCGAATCACCAACGAGGTTTCTCAACATATGCAAAATACGACCGCCTTTGTTATAGCTGACGGCATCAAACATATCTTCCCTGGATTGGTAATGGAACCGAACCAGGTCTTTTTTGTCGCTGTTGCTCATCAGATAGCCGTTCATGTCATTGAAATGGTGTTCGTCGGCGGCATCTTTACCGTAACGATATTCATTCCATAAATATTCGCTGTAGTTGGCGAAACTTTCGTTAACGGTGAGGTTGCTCCAGCTTTCAGTAGTTACCAGGTCGCCGAACCACTGATGAAAAAGTTCATGCGCAATCGTTTCTTCCCAGCCGTTGCCATCCTTTAGTTGGCGGGCATTTTGGTAGGCCCCTTCGCCGTGAATGGTAGCGGTGGTGTTTTCCATGGCGCCACTGACATAATCGCGACCAACAAACTGGGCATATTTAGACCAGGGGAATTCAACACCGAGGATTTTGGAAAAGTAGCCCATCATATCCGGGGTAGCTCCAAAAATACCTTTAGCATAGGGAGCATATTCTTTCTCAACGTAGTAACTGACTTCCTTGTTTTTGTATGTTTCTGTGATGATACTGTACTCGCCAACACCCATGAAAAAAAGATAGGGTGCGTGCGGTTGATCCATTTTCCAGGTATCACTGCGGGTGCCGTCTCGGTTGTTTTTTTGCGAAGTAAGCAATCCGTTACTGAGGGTAACATATTTGGCAGGCACCGTCATGGTCAACTCTTGCGTTGATTTTTGGTTTGGTTTGTCGATGGTAATCATCCAGGCGCTGTTCGATTCTGTCTCACCTTGTGTCCAGATCTGCGTAGGTTTATTTTTTGTTTTACCGTCGGGGTTGATAAAGTAGAGGCCTTTGGCATCCGTGATGGCGGCACTTCCTTCCACTTTCAAATCGTTTGGCTTCGAGATATAATTGAAATACATGGTATAGGACTCCTTGGCGGTGTATTGTTTTCCAAGGTTGATGCGCAGCTGCATGCCATCGTATGTATATTTAAGTGCTGTTTTTTTAGAGCCCTGCATGAGCGCTACTTCGCGGATCTCCATGCCTTTCGCATCGAGGAGGAGGGAGTCGGTTGGATACCAGGTGGGCTTCAGCGTAAGCCATTCCTGTCCATACAGCCAAGCTTTGTCGAAATCAAAACGTACATCCAGTTTGGTATGAACAACATCATGGATACGTGTTTCACTGGCTCGGTAATTGGTTTTCCAGGTGGTGTCTTTGGATTCGCTCAAAAATTGAGCCGAAACGGCAGTACTGAACATGATCAGTGTGATTACAATCGAGTAAATTTTTTGCATAATGGTTAATTGTCGTCGCAAAAGTATAGGATGGTATTTTAAAATGGTCTTAAAATTTAAACCAGATGGTGATCCAACACCGGATCGATTATATGGGATTAGGTATCTTTACCCCTGATACTGATGGATTCCACCATGCGTAAATGCTACTTTCTTGTTTTTTTAATGATGTCCCTGTCTGGCCAATGGTCTTGGGCGCAGGGTCCACGGTTTATTTATATAGAAAATGAACAAAATAAACCATTTTATGTGCGGTATCAGAATCGTCTGTTGAGTTCGAGTGCTGAAGGGTATTTGATAATCCCTCAGTTGCTTAGCGACAGCATCAATCTTATTATCGGTTTTCCAAAAAATACCCGTCCGGCTTCTGCCTTTCAACTCAGCATGCAAGGGAAAGATATCGGTTTAATCATTCGTGAGATAGACAGTATGTACTGGGGCCTGTATGACCACCGTTCACGCGTCTTACTGCCTCCGCAAACCCAGATGCCTGTTTATAAATCAGAGGCACTTCCTACCACTGATCGTTTTTCGGCTGTTCTTGCCCAGGTAAGTAATACGCCTGAGCTGAATGAAAAATGGGTAACGGTGCAAGAGGATATTGATCCGGCGAAACTGCCACGATCATTGGATCCACCATCCAAACCAATAATCCGCCTGACAGCCATTCGTGCCGCTTATGTCCAGTCAATGGAGAGCCTGCTTCGCGACTCACCTGCCGCTACGGCCGCTTCCACCTGGGTGGGTAAGCCCTTCGATACGCTGAAAGTCGACACTAGTACGATTCGTTCAATAGTAAACATAACGACCGATTCGATGGCCACCAAATCGGTCTCCTCGGACTCGGTGCTCAGTTTGTCGGCAATGCCGCATGAAAAAAATCAGCAACCCGCTGATTCCATAATTACTGATATAAAAGTTCCGGTTCGCGACACGGTAGTCCAGGTGCGGTCAACAACCCGTCCAATTGACTCGGTTGTTCATGTCAAAGTTGATCATCATCAAGATGCAGGGATTGTTCCACTTGATTCTGGCATTCGTGTAACCGATGTGTCTATACTCGCTGATCAGAGTCAAACTATAAAAACCGATTCAGTGATAAAACCGGCTGATACTCTTTTCGAGCTGGCACTAAAAGACACGCTTGCCAATAGTACTGGAAAAGCCAGTGACTCTACGGTTTTTTTTATAACTACAGACTCCTTGAAAACCGATACGCTGATCACTCAGTTAATTCAGTCGGCACCAAGTCGGGACAGTGGAATCATTTTATCGACCGATTCCAGCGCATTGATAGGGGACACGTTGGTTAACAGACAGAGCCAGCTAGCATTACAAACGGATACAGCGTTATTGCGCGCATTCAATCCGGATGAGGTGAGTATCGTACGGGATACCATCGTTCCGTCTTCCGTCACCTTATTGGTTAATGCATTGCCCAACGAGCCGGTTGTGAAACAAGAACCGGATACCGTTTCGGCCCAAGCCGTGGGAACGGTCGTTT
>JBJTXG010000201.1:0-3130 GCA_046082125.1 Ferruginibacter sp.
TCACTGACACTGTGAATATCCATGAGAAGGCGTGGTTTCGAGCCATTCATCACCTCCTCCACCGTTTCTTTAGGCATGGTCAGTGTTTTGTATTTATTCAGTGAAATAACGGAATGACGGGCAATGTCTGTAACTCCTTCCACGGTCCAATCCGATGTTCTTTTGGTATGAAAACGACAGGTATTACAAATCCAACCCGGTTTACCATCCACACTTTGCACTTCACCCCATTGATCCTTGCGGGCCGTCACACGATACACCTCATCACCACGTAACCAAAGGGTTGCTTTACCGCAACATCCCGACGTCGAACAGGCACGATGAGCATCTACCGGTTTGGTAAACCAAACCCTGTTTTTGAATCGGAAGGTTTTATCGGTTAATGCACCTACCGGACAAACATCTATCATGTTACCACTGAAATCATTGTCAATCGCTTTAGCGATATAGGTTGAAATTTGTGCATGATCTCCACGATCAATCACACCGTGTACCCGTTGATTGGTAATCTGGTCAGCCACATACGTACAACGGTAGCAAAGGATACAACGGGTCATGTGTAATTGGATGTATGGACCAATATCAATCTTTTTAAACGTGCGACGAGTGAACTGATAGCGGGTTCCCTCTGCACCATGATCATAGCCCAAATCCTGCAAGTGACATTCTCCGGCCTGATCACATATCGGACAATCCAGCGGATGATTTAACAACAGAAATTCAACGACACCTGCACGGGCTTCCGTCACTCGTTCACTGGTGATATTTTTAACGACCATGCCATCCATTACACCGGTTCGGCAACTGGCAACCAGCTTCGGCATAGGTCTTGGATCCGCTGCCGATCCGGCAGCTACTTCCACCAGGCAGGTACGGCATTTTCCACCGCTCCCTTCCAGTTTGCTGTAATAACACATGGCCGGTGGGGTTACGTCGCCTCCAATCATACGGGCCGCCTGAAGAATGGTCGTTCCCGGATTGACCTCCACGGTAATGTTATCAATAGTGACTTTTATCGTATTCGTAGCATCCATATTTTTAATTATGCAGGTACATGTATAGGGTCCGCGTAGTGTGCCAGACCATAGTTTTTTGTTAAACAAAGGTCCGGATTGTTCACGTGCCATTCGAACTCGTCTCGGAAATGACGGATTGCTGCTGCAACAGGCCAAGCGGCCGCATCGCCCAATGGACAAATCGTATTTCCCTCAATCTTTCGTTGAATATCCCATAGCAAGTCAATATCACGCATGTCTCCTTTTCCGGAGTCTATTTTTTTCAGAATCTTTTCCATCCAGCCGGTGCCTTCGCGACAGGGACTGCACTGACCACAACTTTCATGGCGATAAAAACGAGCCAGTGTGTAGGTGTGTTTCACGATACATTGATCTTCATCCAACACAATAAAGCCGCCGGAACCCATCATCGTACCGGTGGAAAATCCGCCATCACTTAAACTTTCATAATTCATCAATCGTTTCTCTCCCTTTACAGTTGTCAACAAAAGGTTAGCCGGTAAGATAGGAACGGACGAACCACCTGGAATGCAGGCTTTCAATCTTTTTCCATTGGGTATCCCTCCGCAGTATTCGTCACTGAAAATAAATTCTTCGACGGAGATCGTCATGTCGATTTCATAGACGCCCGGTTTGTTGATGTTTCCGCAGGCGGAAATCAATTTGGTTCCGGTTGATTTGCCGACACCGATTTTAGCATATTCGTCTCCGCCCTCATTGATGATGGGCACAACGGCCGCGATGGTTTCTACATTATTAACAACCGTTGGACAACCCCATAATCCTTTAACAGCGGGGAATGGCGGTTTAATTCTTGGGTTTCCGCGTTTACCTTCCAACGATTCCAATAATGCGGTTTCTTCACCACAGATATATGCTCCTGCGCCTCGTTGTACATATACGTTGCAGTCAAATCCACTTCCTTGAATGTTTTTGCCAAGCCATCCTTCTTTCTGCGCCTCGATGATTGCTTCCTCCAGAATGTCGGTAATCCAGTCGTATTCACCCCGGATATAAATGTAGCTGTTGTTACTCCCTAACGCAAACGAAGAGACGATGATACCTTCAATCAGCAAATGCGGAATGAATTCCATGAGGTAACGGTCTTTGAACGTACCGGGCTCGCTTTCATCCGCATTGACAACCAGGTAACGGGGAACGCCTTCCGGCTTCGCCAGAAAGCCCCATTTCATGCCGGTAGGGAAACCGGCGCCACCACGTCCGCGCAGGCCGCTTTTCTTCACCTCTTCAACAATATCGTTCGGTGACATCTTCAATGCCTTTTCCACGCTGCGATATCCTCCTTCGCGACGATACGCATCATAATGACGGATGCCATCTACATGCGCTTTTTCTAACAGTAATTTCCTAGCCATATCAACTATTCTTTACACTTTGACGAGCAACTAATTTCCAAATACCGTTTTGTTTACACCAAACAAACAACGCTTCCATACCCAAGGTCATTTCTTTCCCAAGGTATATCAACGAAACATTCGACAGTACGTTCACCAGTGCTGTGTTTTCGTATAAACGGGTATTCATGGAAACAAAATCAATTTTTTTATAAACCTGTTCTCCCTGCATCACCGATGCAATCAAAGATTGTTTGGTCTGCATCAAGGCATTGGTATGACCGTAGGTTAGATCGTCCGAAAGTAATGACACCAATGTGGCACTATCTCGGCTCAACAATGCCAGTCGCCAGTCCTGCATGTGTTTCTCAATAGTCAATATCACTGGATCTTTTACAGAACGCTGGGCGTAACCTCCAAGCATCAATAAGAATGTGCAAGCAAATGCTAACAGTCCATAGTTGCGGTATGATAGCAATGATTTATGCATGTTTACATTCGGCTATTATGGCGTCTACTTTTTCTTTCGTCAGATGTTCCCGGTAGGTTTTTCCGTATTGCATCATCGGAGCATAGCCGCACGCACCCAAACATTCAACGGTCTTCAGGGTAAATAGGCCGTCGGCAGTTGTTTCGCCGACACCGATATTGAGTTTTTCTTTTATATAGTCGATGATATCGTCGCTGCCGTTTAACATGCAAGGCCCAGTCTGACAAACCTCGAACACATGTTTGCCAACCGGCTTGAGGTTGAACATG
>JBJTXG010000202.1:0-2407 GCA_046082125.1 Ferruginibacter sp.
TCATAACCTGCAGTCGATGGGTAAAGCCGGTCGTAACCGCTGGAAAGGGATTCGCCCTCGTAACCGTGCCGTAGCGATGAACCCGGTTGATCACCCGATGGGTGGTGGTGAGGGTAAGGCCTCCGGTGGTCACCCACGCAGCCGTACTGGCAAATACGCCAAAGGTGAAATTACCCGTACTCGCGGTAAAGGTTCTGATAAACTGATCATTCAGCGCCGTAACGGTAAAAAACTGCCGGCTAAATAATAAACATTGACAAATCCCGGATAACCCGGGCAACCAAAACAGAAATACAATAACATGGCTCGTTCGTTAAAAAAAGGTCCTTACGTGGAAATGAAATTGGAGAAGAAAGTCCTCTCCATCGCCGAAGGAAAAGCCAAAAAATCCGTGATCAAAACATGGAGCAGAAGAAGCACCATCACGCCGGATTTTGTTGGACAAACCTTTGCCGTACACAATGGAAACAAGTTCATTCCGGTGTATGTGACCGAATTCATGGTAGGTCACAAACTGGGTGAATTTGCACCCACCAGAAACTTCAAAGGGCATTCAAGTAAGAAAATGTAATGAACCGTGTGTCCGGAATCCAATCCCGACACGCTCAAAATAATGTATATGGAAGCTGTAGCTAAATTGAACAATTATCCAACCTCGCCACGCAAAATGCGTCTGCTTGCGGATCTCATTCGTGGCATGAAAGTAGATAAAGCACTGGCCATTCTGGAGCACAACCCGAAACATCCGGCAGCGCCCCTGCGCAAACTCGTTCTATCGGCCATCAGCAACTGGAAGCAAAAAAATGAAGGTGGTGATGAAGCGGCCCTGTTCGTTAAAACGATCTACGTCGATGGTGGCCGTGTTATCAAACGGATGCGTCCGGCCCCGCAAGGTCGCGGATACCGTGTTCGCAAACGCAGTAACCACGTTACGGTTGTGCTTGATGCCATTGCATCGGCTCCTGTAACAGAAACCGCTACCGCATAAACAACTAACAAAACGTAAACCAACAATACTCGACTATGGGTCAAAAAACAAATCCGATTGGCGCTCGTCTGGGAATCATCCGCGGATGGGACAGCAACTGGTTCGCCAGCAAAAAGGAGTATGCCGGAAAACTGATCGAAGACGATAAGATCCGCAACTACCTCAATGCCCGGATCAACAAAGGAGGGATCTCCAAAATCGTGATCGAGCGTACGCTGAACAAGCTGATCGTGACTATCCACACATCCAAGCCCGGAATCATCATCGGTAAAGGTGGGGGTGAGGTTGATCGCATCAAGGAGGAATTGAAAAAACTGTGTGGCAAAGAAGATGTACAGATCAATATCCTGGAAATTCGTCGTCCGGAATTAGACGCGATGATTGTGGCCGATAATATTGCCCGTCAGATCGAAAATCGGATTAACTACAAGCGTGCCATTAAAATGTCGATCGCTTCTGCCCTCCGTATGGGAGCCGAAGGCATTAAAGTAAAAGTAGGTGGTCGTTTAGGTGGTGCGGAAATTGCCCGTAGCGAAGAAATCAAACAAGGCCGTACGCCATTGCATACGTTCCGTATGGATATCGATTATGCCAGTCATTATGCGATGACTGTTTACGGAAAGATCGGTATTAAAGTGTGGATTTGTAAAGGAGAAGTGCTGGGTAAGCGCGACCTGAATCCAAATGTGATTGCCGGTGCCAAGAACGATGGGGCTGAACGCAGCGGTGGATTTGATCGCCGGGATGACCGCGGTCGTGGAGATCGTCGTGGCGGCGGCGGAGATCGTCGTGGCGGTGGACGTAAATAATTAAGCAAGCAAACTGAATTAAAAAACAGGATACGATGTTACAACCAAAAAGAACCAAACACCGGAAAACGCAGAAAGGGAAAATGAAAGGGAATGCCAAGCGCGGTACAAGCCTCGCTTTCGGAACCTTCGGTTTGAAAGCCCTGGACAGTGTTTGGTTAACAAATCGTCAGATTGAAAGTGCCCGTCAGGCCATGACGCGTCACATGAAACGGGAAGGAAATGTATGGATCCGTATTTTCCCAGACAAGCCTATCACAGCCAAGCCGGCCGAGGTGCGGATGGGTAAAGGTAAAGGTAACCCCGAAGGTTGGGCTGCCATTGTTAAGCCCGGTCGTATTTTGTTCGAAGCCGATGGTGTTCCCGTACAGGTTGCGCGTGAAGCCTTTCAACTGGCTGCGCAAAAATTGCCAATCCTGACCAAATTTGTAGTAAGCCGCGACTATCAGGGTTAATCCTGTTGGTTGCACAAATAGAATAACGATGTCAAAAAAAGTTGATTTTTTAAAAAGCATTACCGGACTGAGCCAGGAAGAGCTCGTTGCCCGGATCAAGCAAGATGAGATGCGTATCAAGAAATTGCAATTCGCACACGCATTGTCGCCGGTAG
>JBJTXG010000203.1:0-4632 GCA_046082125.1 Ferruginibacter sp.
GACGGGTCCCGTGATGATACCGTTGCCATTGCACGACAATATGCAGATCAAGATCAACGTATCCGGGTGTATGAAAATGAAAAAAACCTGTGCGATTATCCGAATCGGAATCATGCCGCTTCGCTGGCCAGGGGCAAATACATCAAATATGTAGATGCTGATGATGCCATTTATCCTTGGGGTTTGGACATACTAGTTGCCTGTATGGAACAATTTCCGGAAGCAGGCTGGGGGTTATGCTCTCTTGATCAGTACTCCGCAAAACCCTACCCATTTATGCTCCGGCCAGAAGCCATTTTCGAGCATCACCATTTCAAAGCATCGTTGTTTCATAAAGCACCCTTGTCGGCCATTATTCGAAAAGACCTGTTTGATGCCGTGGGTGGGTTTTCTGGCAAACGGCAGATGAGCGATGTGGAGATGTGGCATATACTGTCGTTGAAATCACCGTTGGTGCTGATGCCGCATGGGATCGTGTGGTATCGTGCACATGAGGAACAGGAATCGGCGCAGATACGTGCCGAGATTATCGTACGCGCCCGGTATCTGGTTGCCGTCTGGCATTTCTATCGCGACTATCCGGGTATACCGATTTCACCCGCTGTTCGTGGTCAGTTGGAAACCCGCTACCGTAAACAACTCTACCGATCCATTCGCAACAATTTTCTGAAAGGTCGATGGAAAGACGCACTCACCGTTTATCGAGCTATGAAAGATGATCAATATGATTTTAAACTACTATAACGGAATACAATCATGAGTACTATCCTGCTTTGGATCGCCAAGGGTATCAACCGGTTATTTTCGAGGGGCTTTCAACGGAAGGGCTATTTTGATGCCTGGCGGTATATCTATCGGCTAGGCTTGACCGGTATGGGTCGTATTCAGGGCAATCCAATCGATAACAATGGCGAGTTGGATGTCATGCGTCTGATAAGTCAAAAACAAAAAAAAGATCTGGTAGTTTTTGATGTGGGGGCCAATGTTGGCCAATATACCACTCATCTTTTACAAACTTGTTCGGGAAGATCGGTAAACATACATCTGTTTGAGCCATCCTCCGCCAACGGCGAACAGTTAAACCGTGTCTTTATCAAAAAGCAATCCGATCAGGTGCGTATACACATCAACGTGATGGCGCTGGGAGATGAGGATAAAGAAGCTTATTTGTTTGCCGATGTACCAGGATCTGATCTGGCCTCACTTCATGATCTGCGTACACCTATTCGCCCTTTTGATGAAGATGCGCGGGAATGGGTTCGTGTATCAACCCTTGATTCATATTGTCGGCAAACCGGCATTGAACAAATTGACTTACTTAAGATTGATGTGGAGGGTGCCGAATTCCAGGTACTGAAAGGCGCCGAATCCATGATCCGGCAGGGAAATATAGATGCAATTCAATTTGAATTTGGTGCCGGTAATATCACATCTCGTATTTTCTTTCGGGATTTTTGGGAGCTGCTGTCAGATCAATACGATTTTCACCAAGTGGTTATGGGCGGGTTGATTCCGATTCCGGCATATTCCAATGAATGGGAGATTTTCCGGACGACCAACTACCTTCTTTTACGAAAATAATTTACCAGAAAACATGCTGCCATACCTTACGGCTTTCCGTCACTGGTTTACATTCCGACTTTACTATTATTTGCCTTTTTGTCGACCAGCCTCGTTGCAGATCCATGGAAAAATCCATTTTGATCGGTTTAGTTTCTTGGCCATTTCTGGAAATAGCCGGGTTTCACTTGGTGTCGGTTTGATTATACAAAAGTCAAGAGTTTACATAGATCATGGGATCTGCTCACTGGGCCCTAACAGCGTGGTTCGTCAATCGATCTTGGTTATTCGAAATAGTGAGTTTGCTACTGGCATGGGTGCTAAACTGATTCAAAAAGAAGTACACTGCGTGAATCAATCGACGTTTCGTGCGGGCGATTTTGTTCAGCTGAGCGGAGTGGGCTCTTCCCGTTCTTTTTTTATGAATGCTTCTTTCGCCGAGTGGGGCACCAATGTGAATGTGTTTGCTAAGGTTCAGTGTGATCAGTCGCATTTTAGTATAGGGGATCATGTATTTATCAATGAGGGTACGGAGATCCGTTGTCACAACACGATCAAGATGGGTAATTATATTATGGTGTCATATGATTGCCGCCTATTTGATACCAACACACATTCAACCGAAGCCGAATGGCGACGCCGGGAAATAAACGACGGCTTTCCGAACAGTACCATGCAACAAGATTCTGTAAAAGCGCAAATTAAAACGGCGCCCATTATCATTGGTGATGATGTATGGATTGGCACCCGGGCCATTCTATTTCGAGGAACCAAATTGGCCGATCAGGTTATCGTTGGTGCGGCAGCAGTTGTAGCAGGATTGGATGTGCCTGCCGGAAAAAAAGTGGTTGGCAATCCCGGTAAAATAATGGATCGCTGATGCAGGAAACTATTTTGTTTGTAGCTTTCGAGTTTCCGCCGCTGGGTGGCGCAGGTGTTCAACGCTCGTTGAAATTTGTATCGTACTTGCCACAGTTTGGTATTCGTCCGGTGGTTGTTACGGTTCCTGTTGAGCAATATCCGCGTCTGATGCCTCATCATCCGATGGATACTCAGTTGCTGCAAAACCTCCCGGATGACGTTGTTATAGAATGTATCCCCTGTGAGGAATATGTTCGGTCGTCATCGCCTATTAATCATTGGGCCGAGATGTATTTTTCCATCTCTGAAGTGTTTAAAAAAACCTGGCGGTCTTCGTTGGAACAGGCTCTGCCACGGTTGATTAAACAATACAAACCGGTGGCTATTGTGGTCACGGTTCCGCCGTTTGCGATGGGGACGTTATGGCGTAAGCTATTGCGCAACAATCCGATTCCGTTAATCATGGATTTTCGGGATGCCTGGAGTCAGTGGTGCGTGGCCGTTCACGGCAGTCGGTGGCATTATGTTGCCAAGCTAAAAGAAGAACGAAAGGTCTTGGAGGCTGCGGCACATGTCATATGCACGTCTGATCAAATCCGAAAAGATCTTTTGCAGGTTCATCCGCGCATTTCGCCGGGAAAAATTGATGTGATTACCAATGGCTATGACGGTCTGTTAAAGCCGGTTACACAGTCGTCGAAACAGGGGGATGAACCGTTTGTGATTGGATACGTTGGTCATTTTTATTACACACCGACTTCACGGGAGGCTATCTTCAAGCCCTGGTGGAAAAAGCCGATTCATCGCTGGTTGAATTATACACCTCGAAAAGAAGATTGGCTGTATCGGTCGCCTTATTTTTTCTTTCAATCGGTACGTATGCTTATCGATGAACATCCAGCCTTGGTAAAACGATTGAAGATCCGATTCGCCGGCGCCACCCCGGACTGGCTGTTAGCACAGATTCGTGTATTCGGGTTGGAACAAATCTGTGAACATCAAGGGGTGTTGTCGCATGATAAGGTGCTTCGTTTTCAGGAGCAATGCGATGCCTTGTTGGTGACATCGTCGAAGGTGATAGGCGGCAACGATTACAGCATTGCCGGAAAAACGTTTGAATATTTTACAATCGGAAAGCCAATCCTGGCCTTTGTATGTGCCGGTGCACAACGAGATCTTTTACAAGCAACCCGCAATGCGGTAATCTGTGATCCGGATAAGCCGAACGAATCAGCAAAACAGGTATGGTCACTAATACAAGGAGAAACAATTATACAGCCTGATTATGCCTATATGGAGCAGTTTCACCGAAAAGCGCTAACAGCCAAGCTGGCAGCTATCATCCGAAAAAATGGAAAACCATGTGCGGCATAGCCGGCATTATCGGACATCCAAGGGAGAAAGCCATTGAAAAGATGCTTCAGCGCCAGGCGCACCGCGGTCCGGATGGTTTATTTTATTACCGAAATGATCGAATCGCATGGGGACATGCCCGTTTACGTATTATCGATTTATCGGATCAGGCCAATCAACCCATGGTCGATCCGCAAACCGGCAATGTGCTTGTGTTCAATGGAGAAATCTATAATTACAAAGAGCTACGCGTCAAGCTGGCCCATCAGTATTCATTTGTGACCGAATCCGACAGTGAAGTGCTGTTAGCGGCGTATGCCTGTAATGGTATCGAATGTCTGCAGCAACTCCGTGGCATGTTTGCTTTTGCCCTTTATGATGCCCGGCAGCAACAAACGCTGATTGTCCGTGACCGTTTTGGCATCAAACCTCTTTACTACCGAACATCGAAAGATGCGTTTTACTTCGCTTCTGAAATAAAATCCTTGTTGGGTATCGATGGACTTCCAGCTGAATCGATTAATGAACTGAAAGCCTATGAATTTATGGCGAACTGCCAGCTGGATACAAATGAACAAACACTGTTCAATGATGTTGAGCAATTACTGCCAGCCAATTATGTTTGGGTAGACCAACACGGACAACCCAGTGAGCCAGTCACGTATTGGTCATTCCCTGAACCCGGCCATAAACTATTCGACCAGCAGGCCGAGCAGGAACTCGTTTCTCAGTTTGATGAATGCATGAGCCTGCACCTTCGGTCAGATGTGCCCGTGGGTGGATTTTTTTCGGGTGGATTAGATTCTGGTTCGGTCATGGCCTTTGCAATGCGTCATGACGCTCAAAAAATATGGCCGG
>JBJTXG010000204.1:0-2376 GCA_046082125.1 Ferruginibacter sp.
GGGTAAACAGAAAACGCTGTTTGTCGCTCGATAAAAAGGAAACAGTTTTTGGTGCTTCTTCGGTGGAAGACAGCACGCGATAGCCCAAACCGGCGATACCGCTTTTAAGTTGGTCAAGGTTGGTGTTGGGTGTGTTCACGAAAAGAACCTGTCCGCTGATCGGATCCACCTGCACCGATTCCATTCCTTGTTTTTCCAGGTAGTTGCGCACACTGAGGGCGCAGTTGCTGCAGGTCATTCCGTCTACGGTCCAGTCGATCTTCTCCATACCCCAAAATTATTCCATTATTCAACCAACCCTTTCGGTAGACACAAATATCTTTGCGCCGTGACACGTGATTTTCATCTCAGTGAATTGCCGGAAACCGCCCGCTGGTTGCTGGAAAATACGGCCGGCAGCCGGTGTTTTGCCCTGTATGGGGAGATGGGTGCCGGAAAAACAACCCTGGTGCATGCGCTATGCGCCGTTTTACAAGTGCGTGGAAACGTAAGTAGTCCAACCTTTTCGATCATACAGGAATATGCCGGCGATCAGGATCAGCCCGTTTATCACCTGGATCTGTACCGGGTTTCGAATGAAGCCGAGGCCGTGGCCGCCGGTGTACTCGACTGTATCGACCATGGCGATTATTGCTTTATCGAATGGCCCGAACGGTTGGAGGGACTGCTCGGACCCGACGTGGTGCGTTGTCGGTTATCAGTCACGGGTGATCAATCCCGTAGGTTGGTGATCAGCCGCTGAAAATTCAGTACTTTTATTGAGTAACCCCTTAACTGCCTGATTGCGCATGCCATCCAACAAACCATTCATCACTTCCTCCTTTTCGTACGAAACGCTGGAGGAAAAACTGGATATCAAACCCAAAGGCGAATCGCTTTTTATCGGTATTCCCAAAGAAATTTATTTGCAGGAGAACCGCATCGCGCTTACCCCGGAGGCAGTGAGTGTGCTGGTAGCCAATGGCCATGAGGTCAAGGTGGAGTCAGGGGCCGGCGAAGGCTCGAAATACACCGACCGCGACTACAGCGAATCAGGGGCGCAAATCGTATTCGACCGCAAAGAGGTATTTGGATGTAATATTATTGTGAAGAGCGGTCCGGTTAGCGCTGATGATTGTGAGTGGCTCAAGCCCAACACAACCATCATCTCACCTATTCACCTGGCCATCATGAAAAAAGATGTGCTGGAAAAAATGATGGCCAAAAAAGTAACCGCCATTAGTTTCGAAAACCTGAAAGACGACAGCGGCCATAACCCAATCGTGCGCAGCATGAGTGAGATAGCCGGTTCAGCGGTCATGCTCATTGCCGGACAATACCTCAGCAGCTCGCACAATGGCAAAGGCATACTGGTGGGCGGTGTGAGTGGGATTCCGCCAACCAAAGTGATCATTATCGGGGCCGGTACCGTGGGTGAATATGCCGCCCGTAATGCCATGGCGCTGGGTGCTTCCGTTAAAATATTTGATAACAATATCTACCGGCTTCGGCGGTTGCAAAACAATATCGGCCGGCGTATGTGGACCTCCGTTATTGAACCCAAGATATTGGCCAAGCAACTTAAAACCTGCGATGTAGCCATTGGGGCCCTGAGTGGCGCATCCTGGCGTACACCCATTGTCGTTAGTGAGTCAATGGTCAGTCATATGCGTCCGGGTTCGGTGATTGTCGATGTGAGTATCGACAACGGTGGTTGTTTTGAAACCAGCCGGGTAACCTCCCATCAGCATCCTACGTTTACCAAGCATGATATTATCCACTATTGTGTGCCCAATATACCTAGTGGCTTTTCCCGCACCGCCTCGCAAGCGATCAGCAACGTACTCATGCCCCTGATCCGTGATATTGGGGATGACGGTGGTATCGACAACATCGTCTGGCATAAAATGAATGTGCGCAGCGGGGTCTATTTATTTAAAGGATTCCTGACCAATTTTTATTTAAGTGAGCGGTTCGACATCAAGTTCACCGACCTTAACCTGCTGATTGCCAGCCGGCGATAGTACGGAACACCTCGCTCAAGCCCTTTAAGCAGGCGAGTGCCGGTTTTTTTATTTGGCACTGTCATTTTTTTTCTTACGCGCAAAAAAATGGCAGCCGATCAATCATTCAAAATCAACGAAGGAGATTTGTTGTTTGAGAAAAAAAGCTACCATGTATTTTTTCACGTGGGAATGGTTTTTTCAGTAGTAGTGCTAATCCGATTTCTATATGACAAATACCAAGAATGGAATGAGTTTAATATTTGCCCACAAGCTAGTGACTTTGTTGTCTTACTAATTTTGTTGTTTTTTAATTTCACCTCAATAAGTGATTTTATCTTTGACTTAAAGGAAGGCTTCAATGAAAATACATATAGAGCGCATTATATTAATG
>JBJTXG010000205.1:0-6654 GCA_046082125.1 Ferruginibacter sp.
GGTCATCCAGCGATACGGGTGTGATTGATACGCCATTGACCGCATGGTATGCCAAACATCTCCGTAGGGCTTATTAATGTAGTGCTCCTTGAATTCTTCGCAAACGACCTTTCGCTGCACATCCAGGCTTTTCTTACTAAAGGCCAGACTGAGCATCCGATCGCTTTCCAGCCAAAAAGCCGTTTCAATATTGTCGGCGGGCAACTGGCAATAATAATTCGTTAGGTCATTGGTGGTAAAGGCATTGTTTTCGCCGCCGGCCAGCTGCAAAGGCTCATCATACGAGGGAATGTTGACGCTACCCCCAAACATCAAATGCTCAAAAAGATGGGCAAATCCGGTTTTCGATGGATCCTCATCCCGGGCACCAACATCATATAATACATTCACAACCGCCATGGGCGTGCTAACATCTTCATGAACCAACAGGCGGAGTCCATTTTCAAGTGTATGTTCTTGGAATTGAATCATACAACAAAGGTACTGGCTTCACCCGGCTAAACGTATGGACAAAATAAATAATCAGTTTTCGTACCTTCATGCACATGCGAACGTCATTTATTGGGCGTGGTTCCGATCTGATTTTTTTAGTGTGTTGCTGGATGTTTCACATGCCATTGTGTGCGCAAAAGCTGGTCATGGCGCCGTTATCATCACTCAGTAAGAACGCTATTACCATTAGCCTCCTGCCCGGATTTTATGAAAAACAAATCTCCCTAACCCTAACCGGACGCTCACAGGATCGGCTATATTATACGCTCGATGGAAACACGCCCTCCGACACGGCCGGACTTTATTCTACAGCGATAAACCTCAACAATGTTACAGCGGTTAGTCTACGAATCAAAACAGACGGAAAAATGTCTGATACCGTGTTTGTTGGTACCTATATCGTGGGCTTCTCAACGACCCTACCCGTTACCACATTGATCCTTCCGCCTTCCGATTTGTTTGATCCGGCAGAGGGTATCTATTGGGGGCACCTGACCAGCAGCGGCGACAAAATTGGGAATTGCTGGAAGGATATTGAAAAACCGGCTTTTTTTGAGTTTTTCAACGAGGTTCGTAAACAAGAAGTCGCTCAATATTGCGGACTGAAAATTTTTGGGGGCATGACGCGCCAAAACCCCGAGAAATCAATGCGGGTCATCGCTCGTAAACAAGAATACGGCAAGGGAAAATTCAAGGCGGCCTTTTTTAAAATGAAAGATATCCGTTCGTTCAATTCAGTGGTGTTGAGTGTGTCCGGCAACGAATTCAATGGCACACGTTTTCTAGATATGATGTGCTCTTCAATCGCCAAAGACCTTGATATAGACTACCTGGCTTACCAACCCTCCGTGTTGTTTGTCAATGGTCAATACTGGGGCATACACAACATCCGCGAAAAAATAAACGAAGATTATCTCGAATCAAACCACGATGTGAAACAAGCCGACCTGCTCACCGGAATCGGTAACCCCAAGATGGGCAGCGGCGACGGATACAAAGAACTGTTGCAGTTTTTAGAAACTACCGACCCCAATAGCCCGCATTATATTGATTCGGTCGAAAAAAGGATGAGCATAAAAAACTACTTCAACTACGTCATCTTTCAGATTCATATCAACAACAAAGACTCTAGGGGCAATATCCGATATTGGCGCTCCCCCGAAAAAGACAATAAGTTTCGCTGGATTTTTTATGATGCCGATCTTTCGTTCAAGGCCCTCCCGTTCAGCTTTTTAGCCAAACGACTGAGTCCGAATGAAACAGACTGGTTCAATCCGTCCTGGGCAACCATCATCCTGCGAAAGTTGACCGAAAACAAAACCCTGCGACAACAGTTCATCAATCAGTATTGCTACCTGATGTCTACCCACCTGAGCAAAGACAGCATCCAAAACCGCATTCGCTCTTTCAAAGGCTGGCTGTTACCCGAAACGCCTCGACACCTGGTCCGAAAAGACTTTCGCACGTCGATGAGATCCTGGGAAGGCCGTATCAACAAGCTATTAAACTTTGCCGAAGAACGGGCTGTTTCAGCCATGCAGGACCTGGGAAATCAATTCGGACTAACGTCAATATATAACCTGAAAATTCAGGCCGATGCTCGGCGCGGCGCCGATATTACCATTGAAGAAAACACGATTCCGACATTCCCCTATTCCGGCTTGTTTTTTCGGGGTGTGCCTCTTTCGGTATCTGTTTCGTATGTGCATCCCCGTTATCAATTTGATGGCTGGTCTAATGGCAAGAAAGACAGAACCCTGCTTTTTGAAAACCCGACCGATTCGGTCCAGTCTATTCGGGCCTTGTTAATCGAAAGCCCGCTTTCTTTACTGAAAGGAAAGGTGGAAATCGGCGCGGTCGGTTTATCCCAAAAAAAGAACGCCTGGATCTATGTTAAACAAACATCCATATCAACCAAGGACCGGGTTTGCTGGCTGAAAAACCCACAGAACCACATTGATGAAAAAATAATGTTGCCCGGCGGACATAAGGAAGTTGTTATCACATCAGACACCATGACGTGGCGAAAAAAATTTCCGCAATTCAGCGGCGCATTTATCCAGCGGGAAATCCCCTTTAACCAAGAGTCGGTTTGTTTATACCTGACCGACGAAAAAGAAAACATTGCCGACTCCTTTGTTTATTCGGTCGCCGGATTGCTTCCCGATTCTGGATACCTGATTGTTGGACATACGCGACCATCATACACCATTATCGGAAACACGCCGGAAGTATTTTATGAATTTGTTAAATCAGCTGATGATTTTTGGGATGACTATACCATCACCTTGGTTATTGTTGGGGTTGGTATAATTTTGCTCATCGCCGGATGGTTGATTGTACGAAGCAGAAGAAAAAACAAAGACACGATTGTTGATAGTCCGGCGGAAATCTAGGAGCGTTAATATGCGAATAATTGGAATTACGTTTTTATTACTCTGTTTCTCACAGGTCTTCTCACAAGACACCCTGACCAGGCGGGCAAGCTACAAAGGCCGCGACATCATTCTTTTTTCGGACGGTAGTTGGCAATACACCGAATCAATCCCGCCCTTGTGGACCATCGACAGTTCGCTGTTTGAAAAACGCTCACCTCGTTCGGATTGCGCCGCGTTATTTTGTCCGATCGACACCCCCAACAAACCCTATGTCTATATTTCACTGGAAAGCGGATTTGAGCCAAGCCGTTGGGCGCCTGTTTTCTCCGGGAAAAAAGAATTCTATAAAGAATGTGCCAAAGACGGCTTCCGGCAGATTCGCTTTAAATACACGGAAAAGCAAGTGATCAATCTGTTTCCGGGTATTCGAACCGAGTATATCCAAATCGATGCGGTGAAAGACCGTTACCTGGCTCGCGTCATCCACCTAAACGGACTGGAATCCTGGTACTATCCGGTGCGAAAACCCCTGAACCCGTTGTCAGATGCTCCCGGGGGTGCTGTCTTGGGTGAATCCGATGGTGTTTTTTTCTGGCAAATGCGCCTCGGCTACCGAACCATCTCCCTATTGGATTGCCTCACCAATGACTTTACATGGAAAATTGGTTACTTGATTATGGAGTCGGCCGACGTTAACAATGCGGATCTGCATACCCGTAAAAATGATTTTATCACATCCATTCAAAAAATCAACAAAGAAATCGATGCCGACCATGTTGATTTTGACAAAGAATTCAATAAAGAAACCCAATAAGAACATGATGAAACACGCTATGCTATTGATCGTACTTGTTCTTGGCGGATACCTTTCCGGCCAATGCGCCGACAGCCACACGAAGGATACCCTGATTGAGGTAGATGGCTGGGGAACCGTTCGCATTCATGATGACCATACCTGGCAAAAATCAATCGATACCAGCATGATCCTGCCATGCGACTCGGTGTTGTTGCGAAAATATGTGGGCAGTAGCGGGTTCGGAGACGCCTCCCTGACCGGCGGACGAAATATACGGACCGTTTTGACCGGGGCCCTCTACCGTGGTGGCGCCAATAATGTCTATAATAATTACCTGAGCCGAAACAACGATAATCCCATGAACCTACAAGGCGTCATTAATATGTCGTCGGCCGGGTTTAAGAATATTGTTTATCTCTACGGCAGAAACTTCAACTATTATTATCCGGAGCAAACCCGCAACCTGCTGAAAAGCCAGGGCATCTCGTATGAAAGCATCGTGCCTTCGAACGACTCCATCATGTATATCCTCCTGACGAAAGTCCGAAACGCAATTACCGACCCCAGCCACGGACCAGTTTATGTGCATTGCTGGAACGGATGGCATATGTCAGGTATTGTTTCGGCCTTTGCCCTCATGCAGTTCTGCGATATCAGCAACCGAAAGGCGCTTGCTTATTGGGAAAAAGGAACCGATGGGCATTTCAAAGGGTTCGAAAAAATCAGAAAGCGAATCTTATCTTTTGTAAAGTTTGAAGACCTGGCCATCCCGATTCAAGACAAGCTCCGCATCTGCCCCTGTATGGGCGAATAATCCCCAACAAAATAGCCGCTTTGGGTCGATCACTGTTTTTGTGAGTCAATTTTTTTATTGAAAATCAATTGTTTACGGAGGTGTCTGTAAAAATAATGTTGCCGTAATGCGATTTGTACGAAGACAAACACCTACCTTTGCGGTCCAATTTTAAACCCCGCAGGGATAGCTGCGGACTAAATCAACAACATGAGCAAGTTACACTTCACTACGAAGCATGCGAACGAGGCTACCGTACAACGCAAATGGTACGTTGTAGACGGTACTAATCAAACCGTGGGCCGCATGTGTTCTAAGATTGCCGCCATTTTACGCGGTAAAAACAAAGCCTACTACACGCCACACGTCGATTGCGGCGATTTTGTCATTGTGACCAACTGCGAAAAAGTAGTTTTCACCGGAAACAAAATGGATGAGAAAGAATACCTGACCTTCAGCGGTTACCCCGGTGGTCTGAAAGGCGAAATTGCCAAAGATCTGTTGAAGCGTCGCCCGGAAGTAGTCATAGAGCGCGCCATCAAGGGGATGCTTCCCAAAAACAGACTGGGCCGGAAAATGTATAAAAAACTGTTCGTTTACGCCGGCGCCGAGCATCCACATGCTGCGCAAAAGCCCGCTGAACTCTCTTTCAACAAAATCAAATAACACTTTCAATCAACTGATACAATGGAAAAGCAAAAAAATGCCGTCGGTCGTAGAAAGGAAGCGGTAACCCGCGTCTTTCTCTCCAAAGGCGATGGTAAAATCACCGTAAACGGAAAAGACTATAAGGTCTATTTCCCGCTGGTATACCTGCAAAATCAAATAGAAGCGCCGCTGAAAATCACAGAAAGCGTTGGCAAATTCGACATCCTGGTGAATGCTACCGGTGGTGGTGTGAAGGGACAAGCGGAAGCCACAAAGCTGGCGATATCCCGCGCACTGATTGAAACCAATGCAGAATTGCGTCCGGCCCTGAAAGCCGCCGGAATGCTGCGTCGTGACCCGCGTTCTGTTGAACGTAAAAAACCAGGTCGCAAAAAAGCAAGAAGAAGCTACCAGTTCAGCAAGCGTTAATATTTTTTCAGTTTGATGGTTGGTGTTCTGTCCTGTTAATCAGCCGATCGGAACACCAAACAACAAACCACAACCAACAAAACAATTTATAAAATGGAAAATACGTCCTTACAACAGCAACTCCTCGAAGCCGGCGTTCATTTCGGTCACCTGAAAAAGAAGTGGAATCCTAAAATGCTCCCTTACATCTTCGCGGAGAAAAAAGGAATCCATATCATCGACCTGAACAAAACCGTTGAAGGTCTTCAGGAAGCTGCAGCTGCGTTGAAATCAATCGCCCGCAGCGGAAAGAAAATCATGTTTGTAGCTACCAAGAAGCAAGCGAAAGAACTGGTACAGGAGTGTGCTCAGCGCGTGAACATGCCTTATGTAACCGAGCGCTGGCTAGGTGGTATGCTCACGAACTTCAACACCGTTCGGAAAAGCGTTAAGAAGATGCAGAGCATCGAAAAAATGCTGGCCGACGGCAGTGCCGAAAACCTGACCAAGAAAGAACGCCTCACCCTCACACGCGATAAAGAAAAAATGGAAAAAGTGCTGGGTGGTATCGCACAAATTAGTCGTATCCCGGCTGCCTTGTTCATGGTGGATATCGGACACGAACACATCGCCCTCGCAGAAGCCCGCCGCTTGAATGTAACCACATTCGGTATGGTTGACACAAACTGCGACCCGAACAAAGTTGATTTTGCCATTCCGTCGAATGACGATGCGACCAAATCTATCGCTATTATTGTAAGTTATATCACGGCGGCTATCGCCGAAGGTTTGCAAGAGCGCCAAGCCAATAAAGACGAGGATCAAGAAAGTGATGTGGAAGAAAGTCTGGAAGCTCGCGCCGCCCGCTTTGAAGAAAAGCAAGAAGGTGGTGACGATAAAGGTAAGCGCGGTCGCGGAGGTGTTTCTCCGAGCGGAAGACGCCGTTCTCCCGCCCGTAAATAATTCATCCACTCCGATTAATCCCTAAACAATAAAACATGAGTACTATCACTGCATCTGATATCAATAAATTACGTCAGGCAACCGGCGCCGGTATGATGGATTGCCGCAAAGCCCTGACCGAAAGCAACGGCGACTTTGAAGCCGCTATCGACTGGTTGCGTAAGCAAGGACAAAAA
>JBJTXG010000206.1:0-4252 GCA_046082125.1 Ferruginibacter sp.
ACATTCGACGAGAAGCTAGATCAAGCCTTGTTGGCGGCCTTGGCGGAGGATATTGGTGACGGAGATCATTCAACACAGTCCAGCATCGATCCGCATGCACGCGGCGAAGCACAACTATTGGTCAAGCAAACGACCGTATTCGCCGGTTTGAATATTATCCAACGGTTATTTTCCCTCACCGATCAAGAAGTCCGATTCAAACCGTTCATTCAGGATGGAGACTTTGTAGAGAAGGGCACCGTCGCCTTTTCGGTAGACGCCTCGGTGCATGCCATTCTAAAAACGGAGCGATTAGCCTTAAATATATTGCAGCGCATGTCGGGTATTGCCACTCAAACGCGCCGATACACCGAACAGCTGATAGGCACGAAGGCTCGCTTACTCGATACCCGTAAAACAACTCCCAATTTCCGGCTTTTTGAAAAAGAAGCCGTGCGCATTGGCGGTGGCCACAATCATCGGTTTGGCTTATTTGACATGATCATGCTCAAAGACAATCACATCGATTTTTGCGGTTCGCTGGAGAATGCCCTGACGCGTGCTAAACACTATGTACAAAACGTTAAACCGGATTTACGCATCGAGATTGAAACCCGATCGCTGAATGATGTATCCAGGGTCTTACACGTGGGTGGCGCCCATCGAATCATGCTCGATAATTTTTCACCGGAGGATGTTCAGCAAGCGGTTGAACTGATTGGAGATGCCGCCGAAACGGAGGCCAGTGGTGGTATTGATTATGACAATATTCGACAGTATGCAGTTACCGGTGTTGATTATATTTCCTGTGGGGCGATTATCCATCAGGCAACTGCTGTAGATATGAGTTTAAAAGCACGGATCAAAAGATAACAGCATGAAAAAAAAATCCACAAGCTCGGGGTTCGTCTACTCTACCAATCCTACGTTTATGCAGTCGGAACCGGATACGGCGCATGAAACTCGGATGCCGGCTGAACAACCCTTACGTATTTCGCTCGACAAAAAACAACGGGCCGGCAAACAGGTTACACTGATTGAAGGCTTCATCGGTTTGGATGCCGATCTGCAACACCTGACACAAAAGCTGAAAAACAATTGCGGTACAGGCGGTTCAGCCAAAGACGGCCTCGCATTACTGCAAGGAGATCATCGTGAAAAAGTACTGCGTTGGCTCCAGCAAAATGGATATACGCAATCTCGAATACGTTAATCGTCGATTGTGTAAATACACGTCGGTCTCAATGGGTCATTTCCTTTCCACAAAGCGCCAGTCGTTCGTAAAAAATCACTACATTGAACGAAATTTATCCCGATGCATTCCAAAATTTCCGGAGGGGTTGAAATTCAGGTAGAAACGGCGTACCAGGAAACGTACAGTAACCCGGCTGAACGACAATTCACGTTCGCCTATCGGATCACCATCGTAAATGGTAATATCTTTCCGGTTCAGTTGCTTCGCAGACATTGGTTGATTACGGATGGTAGTACCGAAACCCGTGAAGTGGAAGGAGAAGGCGTGGTGGGTGTGCAACCACTTATTCAACCCGGAGAACGATATCAGTATATCAGTGCCTGTCATCTGAGACATGAAATCGGTAAAATGCATGGAACGTACACGTTAAAAAATCTTCATAATCACAAAACCTTTCAGGTGACCATTCCGGAATTTAAATTGATTACACCGGCAACACTCAACTGATCTTTTATCTAACATGTCCAAACTCGTATTCAATAACAAAAACAATACTTTTTTTCAACAACTCAAAGCAGATGTTGATGCCTATTTTCAACAGAACAACATTTCGCCAACCGGGGATAGCCGATTATATATCAAATCGTTCATTCTTCTTGGTACCGCACTGGGTCTTTATCTAACGCTGATGCTATGGCAACCATCCACAGCCTGGGCGATAGGCTGCTGCGCGTTGCTCGGATTTATCATGTCCTGCATCGGATTCAGTGTGATGCATGACGCCAATCACGGAAGCTATAGCCAGTCAAACCGGTTAAACGACCTCATGGGCCTGATTGCCTCCAACGGTTTGGGTGCCAATGCTTTTTTCTGGAAACAGAAACACAACATTATTCATCATACGTACACCAATGTGGATGGACTGGATGATGATATCGCCAAAAGTCCGATCATTCGTCAATGCACGACACAACCCTGGAAGCCATTTCATCGGATACAGCACGTGTATATGGTGTTGGTTTATTGCTTAACGACGTTATTCTGGGTCTTTGTGATGGACTTCACTAAATACTTCGGACGAAAGATTTACCGAACACCCGCCTGGAAAATGACCTGGATAAACCACTTGGTATTCTGGGGTACTAAAGTATATTACATCACGGTATTCATCGTGTTGCCGATACAGGTATGGGGTGTGGGTGCCTGGTTTATCGGATACATGATCATGAATGCGATGATGGGACTTTCATTGGCCATCGTTTTTCAATTGGCACATGTGGTCGAAGATACTACGTTTGAATATGTTGAAGAGGGCTCAGTGGTACAACTCGAAACCGCCTGGGCCGAACACCAAGTTCGAACTACAGCCAATTTTGCCATGGGCAACCGTGTGATTTCTTGGTTTGTAGGTGGCCTGAATTATCAGATTGAACATCACCTGTTTCCCAAGGTGAGTCATGTACACTATCCGGCCATCAGTGCAATCGTCAAGAGACATTGTGATGCGAACAACATCCCTTACAACCACCATGTTGGTTTCTGGGAAGCGGTGGGATCTCATTTCCGTATGATGCGTGACCTGGGCAAACCGCCTGCCGTGGCCTAAGGCTTGTATTTGGTCTTCTGCAGTAATTGGTCGGCAGGTAACGACAGCAACTCTTTCATCGTTGTTTCAGGATATTTATCCATATATCGCTGGATAATTCGCCAACCGATGAATGCTCCCAGATTTCCGGGGGCCTCTTCACTTAATTCCTGTGTTTTGGGACTATCGCCAATGTATGTACGAATATGATTGACATTCATCGACTGCAGGCGGTTATCCTGTAGAAACAATTGCCAGATAGCTGCTTCATTTTCCAGACTACGGGCGTACTGGTTTTCGGTATAACCAATCAGCAGATGCCTCGCTTTTTTCGGAAGTAGTTGTTGCATCAGAAATAATCGCTTGCCTTTTTCAACCATGTGCTGTATCAGCGTCTTTTCATCGGTCGTTTCCGGATAGAGATCAGTAATCAGATTTTCAGCCGTTCGCACGGCAATATATTCCGGAGTAAAACGACGGACTATGTAATCCGGGTAATGTTCCTTAAAAAGAGGATGTTGGTAAAAATCGGAAAGCGTATCGAGATGGTACTGTAAACCAATATATAAATCACCGTTGGGAGCCAAGATATTGCTCCAGTCGTTGAATGGACCGATATAGGTTACAATCCGGCGAGGAGGTGTAAACGACTCTCCAAAATAATGTTTGGCTAACCGGAACGTCAAGATCATTTCTTCCTCATAGGGTTTGAACGATTGAAACTGTTTTTCGGAAGACTTAAAAACGGGGGCATATTGGTTCAGGTAGCTGCCGAATATGGCATTCTGTTCGTCCTTGTCGATCGTTGGGGGCACCTCCAGAATTTGCTGACTAAAAAAACCAAGAAACGCTTGGTCTTGCTGACGAATTGTATTCAGGGCTGCTGCAGCCTTTGTACTATCGTATGAAAACAGGACCTGTTCAGACCGATATACCGTTACAGGCATCGGAATACCACTTACATCCGGAAACGGTTCGCTTTGTCCGCAGCGAACGAGTACAATAGCCATCAAGGAAAGAAACAAGGTGTTTTTCATAAACATGATAAACAAAAGTACAACACAAGCCACTCCCGATGGTGCGTTTCAGGGCTGTTCGCGGTTTTTTGGGTAATTTTAGCGCTGATTTATGAAGATCACACTCGCACAACAGAATTACCGGATTGGCGACTTTGAAGGGAATACCTCCAAAATCATACAAGCCATCCAGACCGCCCGCCAGGAAGGTTCTGATCTGGTCGTGTTCAGTGAACTCTGTGTGTGCGGATATCCGCCACGTGATTTTTTAGAGTTTCATGATTTCATTGAACAGTGCGAGACGTCAATACATACCATTGCCGAGGCCTCGGCTGGAATAGCCGTGATTATAGGTGCGCCGCAGATCAATCCAGACAAGGCCGGCAAGGACTTGTATAACGCCGCGTATTTTATGGTCGATGGTCACATTCACTCGGTGGTTCAAAAAACCTGCTTGCCTACCTATGATGTGTTTGA
>JBJTXG010000207.1:0-9882 GCA_046082125.1 Ferruginibacter sp.
CTTTGGCGCCACCAATTTGTTCAATGGGGTGCCAGGTTGTTTTTACTTCTTGAAAATCTTGAATGAAGTAGGGTCCTTGGTGCGTATCAGCATCCCATCGTATGTTCTCATAATACCGTACACGCTTTACATTGCCGGTCCCCTTTTCTTGAATTAATTTGATTTCGCTATCATACATCGAAGAGATACAAACGGCATTGACGTCCATGTGGTCTGCCATCGGTAACATCAATTCCTTTCGTTTACCGGTTAACACGTTGACTACACCACCGGGCAAATCCGAACTATTTAAAACTTCAGCCAACGTGACGGCTGAAAGTGGTTTAGTTTCGGAGGACAACACAACGCATGTGTTTCCACCGGCGATGATCGGCGCTATGAGCGAGACTAGTCCTAATAACGGTGATTCTGTGGGAGCAAATACCGAAACAACACCGACCGGTTCTAGCACTGAAAAATTAAAATGGGAAGAGGCCACGGGATTCACTGTGCTGAAAAGCTGCTGGTATTTATCGCACCAACCGCTGTAATAAATCAATCGGTCAACGGACAAGGCGACTTCTTTATCGGCTGCTAATTTCGAAAGGCCCATTTGCTGCATTTCATCTACAAATTGTGCTTTCCGGCCTTCAAGCATTTCAGCCATGCGATACAGTATTTGACCTCGGTTGAATGCGGCGCGTTTACTCCAGCTACCCCAAGCGTTTCTTGCCGAGACCACCGCATCCCGAATATCTTTTCGTGAACACAGGCAAACGTGTGCGATATGTTTACCACGTGGATCCGATAGCGGATACGTTCGTCCGGACTCAGTCCGAGGAAACTGTCCGCCAATATACACTTTGTATGTTTTCAAAACCGTTAGACGATTGGCCATGAATGTGTTGCTTTAATGCTGGATTAAAGATACTCAAATTCAAGCATACACTTTGAGTCTTGTGTCGAATTGAAATTGACTCCGTTGTCGTACCTTTACGCTGTAAAAAACCTGATATGCCGAAGTTGGAAAACCGTCAATTTCTTGATTTCGAAAAGCCGATTAAAGACCTTTACGATCAGATCGAACAGCTGAAAGTCACACAGGAAAAATCACAAACAGACATGACGGCCGCCATTGAGGCGCTAGCGTCTCGCATACCAGTGGTTAAAAAAGAGATCACCGACAAACTTACACCCTGGCATCGGGTGCAGTTAAGTCGACATCCTGATCGCCCATACACACTCAAGTATATTGAGAAGATGACCACTGATTTTGTGGAACTGCATGGTGATCGTACTGTTCGGGATGATAAGGCCATGGTTGGCGGATTTGCCAAACTGCGTGGCCGCACGGTCATGTTTATCGGACAACAGAAAGGAATAAATACCAAAACACGACAGCTACGGAATTTCGGAATGGCTAATCCAGAGGGTTATCGCAAGGCCCTTCGACTTATGAAACTGGCTGAGAAATTCAATAAGCCGGTCGTTACGTTGATTGATACGCCGGGTGCATATCCAGGACTGGTGGCTGAGGAGCGCGGTCAAGGTGAGGCCATTGCCCGAAATATTTACGAAATGATTGGCCTGAAGGTACCTGTCATTTGTGTCATCATTGGCGAGGGAGCCAGCGGAGGTGCCTTAGGTATTGGGGTTGGCGATAAAGTGGCCATGATGGAAAACACCTGGTACACCGTTATTTCTCCTGAAAGTTGCAGTTCCATCCTCTGGCGAAGCTGGGATAAGAAAGAAGTCGCCGCCGAGCAACTGCGTTTAACCGCCACCGATATGCTTGGCTTTGGTTTAGTAGACGATGTCATTCCCGAGCCTCTTGGTGGCGCTCATTGGGATTATGATAAGGCCGCCGAAATCCTGGCCGATTACCTATTGCCACAAATCGATGCCCTTGAACGAATATCGGCAGCCGAGCGGGTTAAAACCCGCATTGAGAAATTTGGTCGAATGGGCTTCTGGGAAGAAAAGGAGGCAAGTTAACCACATGATCTTAAAGTACTAATCACACATGCTAAAAATTGCGCTGTTTGGTGTTGGTCACCTAGGAACATTTCATTTGAATAACTGGAAAACGATTGACGGCGTAGAGGTTGTCGGTTTTTTTGATACCGATCCGGATCGGGCATCCGCTATCAGTCACGAATATGGCGTTCCTGCTTTTTCAGATGTGGATACCTTGATGGATGTCTGTGATGCCGTAGATATTGTAACCCCTACCCCGCATCATTTTCAATTATGTGCCAATGCACTGAAAAAAGGAAAACATGTTTTTGTTGAAAAGCCATTGACTGAAACACTCGAAGAAGCCCGAGCGTTGATGAAACTCGTTAAAGAGTCCAATCTGATCTTTCAGGTTGGGCATGTGGAGCGGTTCAACCCGGCCTTTCAGGCTCTTCAAGGACAAGTGCTGAAACCCATGTTTATTGAGGTGCATCGACTGGCCCAATTTAACCCAAGGGGTACGGATGTAAGTGTGATTCTAGATCTGATGATTCATGACATAGACATCATTTTACACCTTGTCCAGAGCAATGTCAGTTACATTTCAGCCAATGGTGTTTCTGTCATGAGTGATACGCCGGATATTGCCAACGTTCGGATAGAGTTCGATAACGGATGTGTAGCCAATTTGACAAGCAGTCGCATTTCCATGAAAAAAATGCGAAAAATCCGACTGTTTCAGAAAGACGCCTATATCAGTATTGATTTCCTCGAGAAGAAAACGGAGATCATTCGTATGGATCAGCCATCCCTTCCACATGATTTTCAATTTGACATCGAAACGGCACAAGGCAAACGGATCATCAGCGTTCATCAACCGGCTATTGCTGATGGGAATGCTATCCGTACGGAGCTTGAAGCTTTTCGGGATGCCATCCAGCAACACACAGAGCCCCCGGTCAGTATCATTGATGGATATCGTGCGCTGGAGGTTGCCCATCAAATTTTAGAAAAAATCGCCCTGCATCATCATTGATCATCGTTTATTTTATTGAAAAAAAAGCGTGTACATACCATTGCGTTTCTACTATTAGCGGAGGGAATTGTCGTTAGTTGTACGTGGTTTTGTTTTTACTATCTCCGAACACTGATCTATGATTATCCTTTTTACATGCCCCCGGGTTTTTACGTTGGACTTCTGCTCTATATTACCGGATGGTTGTTTCTTCATTATTTGAGTGGTGCATACAATCACCCCTATCGGAAATCGAGGGCCACGGAATGTATTCGAGGTGTCGTGACCAGCTTATTAGGCTGTATTTTTTTACTTTTCTTTTTTATTCTTAAAAATCCGCAGGAGAATAATTCATTTTATTACCAGGAGTTTCTGGCTTTGTTTATACCAAATGCCGGGGGTATCCTTTTGGTTCGGACTATATGGATCCATCTTCTTCATCAGCGAATTCAACGAGGTGATATTTCATTCAACACATTGCTCATCGGGGATCCAAAGCAGATGCATGACCTGCAACAGAATCTGGAAAAACAAAAACATAGGCATGGATATCGACTGGTTGGATGTATTCCAATCCTTCACCAATCGCACATCGCCAACACACTTCATGATCCAATCGATGAAGTCCGGCCGTCCATACTGAGCATACTGGATTCAACCAATGTGGAAGATGTGATCATTGCCCTTCGAAAAGAGGATCGAGCTTTCATCGTTCGTTTATTTCAACTACTAAGCGATCGGAACGTGGGCATCAAATTAACGGCTGATACGGCTGATATATTATCCGGCGCTTTACAAACGAATGATGTGCTTGGTGTGCAACTGATTGACATCCATGCAGGTATTTTACCTGATTGGCAGCAGCACCTAAAACGTGTACTCGATATCACGATGTCTTTCGTTGCGCTTATTCTATCAATGCCTGTTTTTTTGTTCATCATTTTTCGGATTTGGCTTTCATTTGATGGGCCTATTTTCTTTGTTCAGGAGCGTATTGGATTTCGGGGAAGACCATTTCGATTATTCAAATTCAGAACAATGTATGTAAATGCAGAAAAAGAGGGCCCCCAATTATCCATTCCCAACGATCCGCGGGTGACTTCATGGGGACGTTTCATGCGAAAATGGCGTATAGACGAACTGCCTCAACTATGGAATATCTTGAAAGGTGATATGGCATGGGTCGGACCGAGGCCCGAGCGCGCTTATTTCGTGGAACAAATATCACGTAAACATCCTGAATATAAATTTCTGTTCAAAGTAAAGCCCGGCATTACCAGTTGGGGCATGGTGCAGTTCGGTTATGCGTCATCGGTAGAGGATATGATAGAACGAATGCAATATGACCTGATTTACGTCGAAAACATTTCGTTACTCCTTGATTTAAAAATCCTGTTACACACATTCCGCATACTACTACTCGGAAAAGGTCGCTAAGGTGAGAATCCTTAACCCTGTTAATAAAAGCTGGTCCAAAGCCGGCTATTGCTTTCAAGTGAAAACAGGTTCATTAGAATAACTAGCTAGTTACTATACCTTCAATTTCGTACTATTTTTCACAGGGGGCAGAACGATTACTTTCCAAAACGCTTCCCGGATTCCGACAAGGCCTTTCAAGGAACCTGCTGGTAAGTTGATATGGAATGAACAACATTTTACATTTCAAATACTCGACAACCTACATTTATACTTCACTCAATCAACATACAAAATAGCTAACCTGATCCGGGTCTTACATACAATTAAAAAGAGACTGCCCTTTTGAGACAGCCTCTTTTTTTTTAGAGATCAAATGCTCTTTATTTCTTGAAATGGATTTGGAATCCAATGTTCAATCCAATGCTGGATACTTTTGATTTGCTTTCGTTGCTGTAACCAATGGCTGTTTCCAGCGCAACACTTGAATTCAGGAAGTAAGCAACACCAGCCGCTACATTCATTTCGGAAATGTTATCTCCGAAATTAGCACCAACATTACCATACAACTTAGCACTGCTCCCCAGGTTTGTGAAATAGTAGCGAACAGCTGGACCAAATGTTGTTTCGGTTCCGTTACCAGCATCTGCAATGCTCACATTAGCGCTGGCAGCCAGGTTATTGGCCAGAAAATAACCGATCCGTGGAGACAAATTCCATACGGTAGTGGAACTTCCGCCACTGGGTTTTACCGAGTTGAATCCGGCACCACCGCCTAAGAGCCAGGTACCTTTACTTGTTTGAGAAAATCCGGTGAAAGAAGCAGCCACCAGAACTGCGATGAAAAGAAACTTTTTCATTGTAATGAATTTTTGGGTTAGTAAATGAGAGACTAAATTATTCAAATTTTTATTAAAAAAGTCTTTTTTCCCCAAAATATTCACAAGTTTATTAATAGTTAATTATTTATATTATTTGTAATTTAATGATTATTAATAATGAATCGAACTTATCCTGCGTGAGGATTAGACATTCAGGGCAGATTCATTAACATATCACTGGTCATTTCCGACAATCCATAGGCTTCTTTCCATCCCCAGTCGTTGCGTGCGGCCGAATCATCTATGCTTTGAGGCCAGCTATCGGCTATCGCTTGTCGATAATCGGGTTGATATTGCATTGAAAAATCGGGAATATGTTCGCGAATAGCTGTCGCAATATCAGCAGGTGAAAAACTCATACCCGACACGTTATACGAGGTGCGTACCTTGATCCTCTCTGCCGGGGCCTCCATCAACTCCATCGTCGCCCGAATGGCATCCGGCATGTACATCATGGGCAGAAAAGTGTCTTCTTTGAGGAAGCAAGTATACTGACCGGCCTGCCGAGCTTCGTGAAAGATCTCTACGGCATAATCGGTGGTGCCGCCGCCGGGGGCACTTTTATAACTGATGAGACCGGGATAGCGTAAACTGCGCACATCTACCCCAAACCGCCGATGGTAATAATTACACCAAAACTCACCGGCATATTTGCTGATGCCATATACCGTTATGGGCTCAATGATGGTATGCTGCGGACAATGCTCCCGAGGGGAAGTTGGGCCGAATACAGCAATACTGCTCGGCCAGTACACTTTATGTAATTTTTCTTCCCTGGCAATATCGAGCACGTTGAGTAGTCCTTGCATATTGAGGTTCCAGGCCAGATTGGGATTCTTTTCGCCGGTAGCCGACAAAATCGCGGCGAGCAAGTAAATCTGGGTAATATTCTGACGAATAACCTGTACGTGCAGCATTTCTTTGTTCATCACATCCATACTAACATACGGTCCGGTGCCTTCCAACAATGGATTTTGTTCTCGCAGATCGGAGGCAATGACGTTTTGATTTCCGTAGCGCTGCCGAAGGGCTAATGTTAGTTCTACCCCGATTTGGCCACTGGCACCAATGACCAATATTTTTTCCTTTTGCATCATGGCTCAAATGTAGGCGAAAACGGATAAACGGGCGGTGGCTAGATTCATCAATCAATCCACAAACGCAATCCCTTACTTTTGCATTTCAACCAGTCTGTTACCATCATGAACCCGACTTTTTTTAAGCCCGATATGTTTACGCTGATTGCCGGCCCTTGTGTGGTTGAGCATGAAGAGATGGTGTACGAAATTGCCGAGAAAGTTGCAACTCTCTGCCGAACATACCAGATCCCCTATATTTTTAAAGCCTCTTACCGCAAAGCCAACCGAACAAGCGCCAGCTCATTCACTGGAATCGGTGATGAAAAAGCCCTGACCCAGATACAGCAAGCCGGTAAACAATGCAATGTTCCCGTAACAACCGATATACACACCGCCACTGAAGCCAGTCTGGCTGCTACCTACGTAGATGTACTCCAGATTCCGGCTTTTTTATGCCGTCAAACAGACCTGTTGGTGGCCGCTGCGCAAACCGGGAAAATAGTGAACGTGAAAAAAGGACAGTTTCTCAGTGGCCCCTCCATGAAATTTGCCGTGGAGAAAATCAGGCATACCGGCAATCAACAGGTTTGGCTAACCGAACGCGGAAATAGTTTCGGGTATCAAGATTTGATTGTAGATTATCGCAATATTCCCTGGATGAAGGACCATGGCGTTCCGGTAATCATGGATTGCACCCACTCCCTGCAACAGCCCAACCAAACGTCCGGCGTCACCGGAGGCAATCCTCAACTGATTGAAACTATTGCCAAAGCAGCCGTAGCAGCGGGTGCCGACGGACTCTTCATCGAAACCCATCCCGACCCATCCAACGCAAAAAGTGACGGCGCCAACATGTTGCCCCTGACTTTGCTGGAACCATTACTGGAAAAACTGGTGCGCCTGCGCAAGGCCCTCTGACGAGTGATCTTTCTCCCATAAATTTCCCCGAATTTTCTTTCAACCCACTGGGCTTTGGCGTACTTTTGCCCCGTCAAAATAACCTCACCTAAAACGATCGTATTATGGCCTTTGATATTGAGATGATCCGTAACGTGTATGCATCATTCCCATCCAAGATAGCGGCCGCCCGAGCCATTGTCGGGAAGCCCCTCACCCTCACCGAAAAGATTCTCTATGCGCACCTATGGCAAGGAGATGCCACCCAAGCCTTCGAGCGCGGTAAGTCGTATGTTGATTTTGCACCCGACCGCGTGGCCATGCAAGATGCGACGGCCCAAATGGCCTTGTTGCAATTCATGCAATCCGGTAGACCTGCAGTGGCCGTACCTAGCACCGTCCATTGCGATCACTTGATCGAAGCCAAGGTTGACAGCAAAACCGACTTACAGCGAGCCGTAAACGAAAGCAGTGAGGTATATGATTTTCTGGCCTCTGTTTCCAATAAATATGGTATCGGTTTCTGGAAACCCGGTGCGGGTATTATTCACCAGGTAGTACTGGAAAATTATGCTTTTCCCGGTGGTATGATGATTGGCACGGACAGTCATACGGTTAACGCCGGTGGACTCGGTATGATCGCTATTGGTGTGGGTGGTGCCGATGCTTGCGACGTGATGGCCGGATTGCCCTGGGAGCTGAAAATGCCTAAACTTATTGGCGTCAAACTCACAGGAAAACTGAACGGATGGACCTCTCCCAAAGATGTCATCTTGAAAGTGGCCGGTATCCTTACCGTAAAAGGTGGAACCGGAGCCGTAGTTGAATATTTTGGCGAAGGCGCAACGAGCATGAGCTGTACCGGAAAGGGAACTATCTGTAATATGGGCGCTGAAATCGGAGCAACAACATCCACCTTCGGCTATGATGACAGTATGAGTCGTTACCTGAAAGCAACCGGACGAGCCGACGTAGCGGAAATGGCTGATGCCATCCGTGAGCACCTCACCGGTGACGAAGCTGTATATGCAAATCCAGAAAATTATTTTGACCAGGTCATTGAAATCAATCTGAGTGCATTGGAACCACACCTTAACGGACCATTTACGCCTGATCTTGCCACCCCGATTTCAAAAATGAAGGAAACGGCTGCAGCGAATGGATGGCCTACCAAAATTGAAGTGGGTTTGATCGGAAGCTGCACCAACTCATCCTATGAAGATATCAGTCGGGCGGTAAGCCTGGCCAAACAAGTGTCCGAAAAAGGATTAACGCTCAACGCCCAGTTTACGATTACACCGGGGTCAGAGCAAGTACGATATACGATTGAGCGTGATGGATTTTTGAATATTTTCGACACCATCGGAGCCACTGTTTTTGCCAATGCCTGTGGACCTTGCATCGGCATGTGGGCACGTATGGGAGCTGAAAAAGCAGAAAAGAATACGATAGTACATAGTTTCAACCGAAACTTTGCCAAACGCGCCGATGGCAATCCGAATACCTATGCATTCGTGGGCTCACCTGAAATAGTAACCGCCATGGCCATCGCCGGTGATCTGGGTTTCAATCCCCTTACAGACACCCTGATCAACAACAAGGGCGAAGCCGTCAAACTAGATCCTCCATCGGGTGAGGAACTCCCGAGTCGTGGGTTTGCCGTAGAAGATGCCGGTTATCAGGCGCCAGCGGCAGATGGCAGTCAGGTTGACGTTGTAGTGGCACCAACCAGCAACCGTTTACAGTTACTCGATCCATTCCCAGCTTGGGAAGGTACTGACCTGAACGGATTGAAATTACTCATCAAAGCAAAAGGTAAATGCACCACCGATCATATTTCCATGGCCGGTCCATGGCTGAAGTTCAGAGGCCATCTCGACAACATCAGCAATAACCTGCTGATTGGAGCGGTCAATTTCTTCAACGAAAAAACAGATTGTGTAAAAAATCAGTTGACCGGCGAATACGGACCAGTACCAGCCACTCAACGGGCCTACAAGGCTGCCGGCATTGGTAGTATTGTTGTTGGCGATGAAAACTATGGTGAAGGTTCATCCAGAGAACATGCCGCCATGGAACCCAGACACCTGGGCGTTCGCGCGGTGTTGGTAAAATCATTTGCACGTATTCATGAAACGAATCTTAAAAAACAAGGCATGTTGGCACTTACATTCGACAACAAAGCCGATTACGAAAAGTTTCAGGAAGATGACAGCATCGATATTCTCGGACTCACCACCTTTGCGCCCGGCAACAAACTAACCCTGGTACTTCACCACAATGACGGTAGCACCGATGAGGTTATTGTCAATCACTCATACAATCAACAACAGATCGATTGGTTCAAAGCCGGTGCGGCCTTGAATATCATCCGACAGTCGGTAAAATAAATCTTTACGATTTAGTAACGAATGGCGGGGCTAAAGCCCCGCTTTTTTTTACACCGGATCTTGTTGGTCAAACCAGAGTGGTTTGGTATCATTCCAGTCGCCGTTATAATTGATGGTAATTTCTTCGCCGGCTTGTATAGGCCGTACTGATTTGATAAATATCTGTTCCTGTTCGTACTCCATAAAATATTCAGCATTGCTGGGTGAATGGTGGTTGTATAGGGGAATTAGACCTAGCGCCATACAACACTGCGACAGATCGGCTCCCC
>JBJTXG010000208.1:0-2522 GCA_046082125.1 Ferruginibacter sp.
CAAAACGGTGGTAAAAAATCGGGGGATGTATTTGAACCAGGCAAACACAAAATTTCATTTACCGCTGAAGACGAATCCGGCAACACCACATCCGGCGATTTTTGGGTCGAAGTAACCGTCATTAAAGATCCGGTCAAGCCGGTTATTGACACGCCGGTCACCAGACCGGTTGTTATTCGTGATACGATCCGTGTGGTGGATACGGTTAAAGTGAGAGTCGTAGATACGGTTAAGGTCAAACTCGTTGATACAACCAAAATCAAAATTACCGATACAGTCAAGGTGAAGTTGGTAGATACAACCAAAGTAAAAATCACCGACACGGTCAAAGTGAAAATACAGGACACCGTAAAAGTAAAGATTCAGGATACGGTGAAGGTGAAAATAAAAGATACCGTCAAAATTGTTGATACGGTCCGGTTTATTCACCGACAGGTTCCGGATAGCCTGAAACAATACATGGATACCCTTACGGCCGAATTCAAACCGAATAACCTTTTATTCTTGTTTGATGTATCCACGTCGATGAACACAAATGGAACCTATGTCAATATCAACTATGCCAAAACATCGGTAACCAGCCTTATCAAAAAATTACGATCGCGAGATAAGCTCATCTTCATGATCTATTCTGATGACACCAAAGAGCTGTTTCCCCACGGCTATTTATTCGACCGACCGAAACTGGTGAATAAAATCAATGCACTCACATGTAGCGGAGGCACAGAAGGTGCCGCAGCCATTGTGCGGTCGCTCGAACTGCTGAAAACCAAGTACGATCCGAATGCCAATAATGAGGTATTTCTGTTCACCGACGGGGAAATTGATAATATCGACAACAAAACAAAGCGGTTTATCAAAGCCTGTGCAGAAGACAAATTAAAGCCGATCAAACTGAATATTTTCTTTTTGGGGAATGCCCAGAACTATCGCGATGACATGAAAGAGCTCACCGATCTCGGAAAAGGGCGGTTTGAAGTGATTGAAACAATGGATGCCGCGCAGGACGTGCTGATCGACCTGATTAAAAACAATACACGACAATAACTGATTAATCCAGCAATGATGACTAATACAAAGAAGTACGGTATATTATTAACAGGCATCGTCTCTATGGGCTTATCCTTGGTTTTCGCATGGACCATCATTCGGCCTATTCATAATGTGTCGGATGGAAAACGTTCGCAAAATGACTCGCTGAATGCCGTATTTCAAAAATGCATCGACGATCATTTTCTTACACTGGAGACCTATGTGACTATTAACGACTCGATTGAAAAATTAGGAACGCTCAAGTACGAATGCGACAGTATTATTCATCTAAATGATTCACTCTCTCGAATGTTCCTGATCCAGTTGAGCGATTCGGCGCATGCCCTTGCCGTAAAAGAAAAAGTAAAAACCTACTTACTGGATTCTCTCAGGCCCTTCATCCTTCGAGCAAATACAGCCGAACGTGAAGCGGCTTTGATCGAAAAATCATTGACTTATTTACAAGCTCGTATTCAACAGGATGTACATGATACCACTCGGTTACAAAAAGAGATTAATCAGCTGAAGGAAGAATTGTCCGTCACAGAAACAGGGAAAGGCAAAAAAAAGAATAAGAAAAAAGAAGACCAGGATTCGATTCAAGAGCAGAAAAAAATCATTTTACAAGCTAAAGAATACAACCTGAAAGCATTGTGTGTAAATATAACGGCTGCAAATCAAGAAGCCGCCAGACTTACAACACAAAAGCAAGCCTTACAACAAACACAAAAAGAACAACATGATCAGCTGGTTGATTTTATTCACCGTGCAGTGAATGACAATATAACCTTGAAAACAGCCGATGACAATAATGTACTGAATCAATGCGTCAAGGCCATCGCTGAAAGTGATGCCCGAAAAACGGATGCATCCCGATTATCGGAAGAAATCAAATCTCTCAAAATCCAGCGTGAGGAGTTAACTGCTGCCAATAAAAATGCCTTGGCGGCCATCAGCCATCATGTATTTGTAGATTCCATACCCATTCATCGAAAGAAATTCAGGCTTCGCAGTGGCGGACCATTGTATAGTCTGTACGTAGTTAACACGGCCCTAATGGATATGCGCATTGATGATAATAGAGGCCGGGGTGCTACCCTAATGTCGCAATTCAAACAACTACAGGCAACCGGCACAGAACCCATAGCGATGATGAATGGCGGCATGTTCAATCCGGACTACGGCCCAACCGGTCTACTGATCACTCCCAATAAATACTACCGATTAAATGAAACAAGCGGCACAGGCAATTTTTACCTCAATCCCAATGGTGTCTTCTTGATTGATGATAAGGGCAAAGGGGAGGTTTTGGCCAGACCTGACTTTGTCAAAAAGTATGGATACAAACCAGCACAGAAAAAAGTGGCCAATGTCAAATACGCTACTCAGTCGGGCCCAATGCTGGTAATCAATAGTAAAATAAATAAACTGTTCACCAAGGGATCAACCAATTTGAATGTTCGGAATGGTATTGGCACCTTGTCGAATGA
>JBJTXG010000209.1:0-8149 GCA_046082125.1 Ferruginibacter sp.
GAGGTCGTATTGTTTGTCCAGTTGTATACGATCGTACCACCCGTAGTTGGTGACCCAAACGTCACCGCTGTTGTGTTGCCTCCATTACACACCACCTGGTTGGTGATCGCACTCACCGTAGCCGTCGGATTAACCGTAATCACCATCGACTGGGGGTTCCCATTACATCCGTTCAGCACAGGAGTGATAGAATAAGTAAATGTGGCGGGGGCATTGGGGGTTACATTGGTCAGAAGTATTGCCGGAATAGGGTTCGTACTACCGCTTGTGGTAGATGGACTTAACCCGTTGGTCGGGTTAGAGGTGGCGGACCAAGTGTAGGTGGTTCCAGCAAGGTCAGAAGTAAGAGTAGTAGGAGTTGTAGAAGTACCGGAACAAATCACCTGATTTAGGCTGGTATTGGTGATCGTAGGTTTTGGCCTAACATGAATTACATAGGTCTTAGTGCTTGAAACCCCACAGTTACCATTGGCTGTCACAGTCACATTGTAGGTACGGAACTCCTTGAACTTAATAATGGGGTAAGGCACATTGGATGCAGTAAGAAATTCAAAGTCGGTTGCGGGTCCGTCTACAGTCCAACTATAACTGGCTGGGGCCCTGGGTGGGGTACTGTACGTTGGCGTGTAAGTTGGATTAGAGAAATCAACAATAACTGAAACCGGGGCTGGAGGGAACTCGCAGAAAATAAAAGGTCCGGCGGGGCCAGTAACAGTCGGATCACCGTTGACGGTAATGGTCCGGGATTTGGTGTAGGTTCCACATATGTTTGTGACGGACTGTGTGATGGTGTAGGTACCCGCAACAGTAAAAATCAGCTGAGGATTTTGCGAGGTGGAGGAGGTACCCCCAGTAAAAGTCCAACCTGTCGCAGGGGAAACCGTCCACGAGAACGTAGCGCTAGAGCAAGGTGTTACACCGCTAGACAAGTCGGTTAATGAAACGGTCTGGTTATAGCATATGGGAGTAGTTGGAGCGATGGAAAAATCCGCAGTCAGCGGGGCTTCCACGTTAATAATTTTGGTAACCGATGAAATGAGTTCGCATCCGGAGGGATTCTTGACTTCGAGCATAACTTCCCAGCAGCCGGCCACATTGATGTTAGTACCCGGATAATTCAGGTTTGGATAACCGAAAACCTGGTTGGTTGGATCGGACACCGTGGTAAAGAAAAGATCTCCGGGCCTCTTGACTGACCAGGTTGTCTGAAAGTTACGGGAGCAGGTGGATCCAAATCCGTAGAAACCGCCAGTGGAAGTGTTGGTGGCGGTGATTGCCGAGCCACGGCAGATTCGCTGGCTGGCCGTAAAATTCGCGATAGGAGGCTTGCTCGCGTTCACATACTTAGTGGCCCCATTACCCCATTTGGTAAATTGAGAGCAATTAGGGCTTGTCCCAACACCTTTATAAAATAAATTTAGGGTGACCGCATAATATCGGTTGGTGGGAACCGGGTCAGATGGATTTGCAACTGCGCATGTGGAATTTTCACATGTTGCAAGGGTGTAGACTTTCTGAATCTGGGGATTATTATAGATCTGGTAGAAAGTACATATCGAATCTGGCAAACACTCATCAAAGCTCAATGTGTATTGTGAGGCGGGATAATTTTTAGACATAGATGCACTGTCGGCCACAAAGTCAACAGCCGTTCCTACGCAGATATTCTCGGAGGATAAATTAGCCAGACCGGTATTCCCAGTATTGAATAGAAAAATAAAGGACTGAATGGATACAATCGATGTAGTTTTATTTCGCGCCTTTATCTTGATTGGGTAATACCCAACAGGAAGATTGGATGTGATAGCCACCACACCCCCCGTAGTTATTGTGAGCGGGATAACTTGAAAGGTTGTTTGACCTATTCTTCTATACAACTCAGCCGTATACTCGTTGGCGGTTGAATTAAAATTATTGATCTCGAAACGATAGGGATTGTTAACTGCGGGCGTCACACTATTGCTGGACCTGTCCAGATACCCAAAAGAATACTGATCGGAACCCAAGCAATTTATCTTGGTTGCACCGGGGATGTTGCTATTGCCTCCGGTAATATTGATCGATAACCCTGCCGCTCCTGTATGAGGGGCGACACCAGCCTGTATGGTAAAGGGATCGGTATCAACAACCGGACCCGGAGTACCTGAGATGAGCGTTGATCTGATCCTTAACTTGTAACCGGTACCAGCGGGTGTGCCGGCTGGGATAAGCCCCACAATAATAGGGGTATAAAAATCAGATCGGCTTCCAATGAGTGTCGGACTGACGAAACTCCCACTTGCATCGGATAGTAAAAGATCAAAAACATTGGTCTTGGGATAATAGCCCCCAGTGTACACATGAACAGATACCGTCGAGCCAGGGGCATAAGTTGCGGTATTTTCAAAATTTATTATAGTGATGCTCTGAGCAGATAGAATGCCGCTGAACAGGAGCAAGAATAACAAAGATCCCAGCCCGCGCCTGATTAGATATGTGCCATATGTCCGATTGTGGCGCATTAGAATCGATTGTAGCATTTAGGGATTTTTCGGGCCTCCTCATTTTGGCTCATATTCATCTGCAGCGAAACTTCAAATCCACCACGACTCATTGTTGCGGTATTAAGTGAAGAAATATTGATGTCGTATGAAAACCCAAGTTGAAATTTCGTTGACCCGTAACCCACATAAGGTATGATGGCATCCTTGATCCGATAATAAGCCCCCACATATAAGCTATTCTCGTATTCTGCTCCCGGGATCATGGATTCGTAGATAGTGCCAAATAGCATTTCCTTGGTGATCATGGATTTCATGTATAACCCGCTCAGATAAAGCCGACCCAGTTCAGTGGTGGGAAAATTGAATCCGGAATGGATGGTCATCCTGGGTTGGAGTCGATTTTCCTCTGTGCTGACGGCTTCATTGGGCCGATTGATATGGTAATAGGAACCGCCAACATACCACTGGGCCATATTCTCGTTCATCCCAGAGTATAAAATTCCTGTAGCTACATCCAAATAACTCAAATTGAACCCCGACAGCGGCTCACCGTTAGAGGCTGAAGGATCAAATCCAAAAGGCGTAAACTGACGGGAGAATGTAAAGCGACTGTAGTCAGCTTTTTTAGAAACAAAAGATGTTTGAAATCCGATACCAATCTTATGATGACCCTCATTTCCAATGTTCTTATTGTATGCAGCAGTTAGGGCCAGAAAATTTGCCTTCAGCCCTTGATTATTTGACTGGTCAAGCATACCTATGACCCCGATACCGAAAACATCCTTATCGATCCGATCATTCAGAACTTGGAAATCGCACGCAGCTGTAGCTGTGGTGAACGGGGTACTGACTGCTTTCCATTGATTCCGATAGTTCATTGTGAATCGCATTTCGCCTGAAAACAGTCCGGTCATGGCCGGATTTAGCGTAAGCGGTGAGGAATAGAACTGCGAGAAATGGGGGTCCTGTGCAGATGAGCACAAGCCGACCACCAGACCAAACAGGCTGAGTAAAGCGCCAGAGCAACGTGCATGGAGGATCTTAGTCATCGGGATTTGATCCGATATTGTAATGAGAGTTCGAGAGATGAAGCCGTAATATTACTTTTCGTAATATCATTGATTTGGAAATCGTAACTAAATCCCAGCCGAAAAGCATTCAATTCCGTAAATACAAATGGGGAGACGGCATCGCTAGTTCGGTATGCGAGTCCTAACCCAACCAGAGATCCATCTGGATCATCCTCCAATAGCTTGGCAACAGAAAGGCTTCCCTGCAGATAGTCGGATGCAGCTTGTGATTGATAAAGGAGCCGAACATCCATTAACAGGTTCTCACCCAGATAACGCTGCAGATTCGCCTGTGCACTGAGCCGCACCGGAATGGGATTTGATCCTTCGTATAAAATATTTTTTTGAGGTCTGTTAAGGTGGTAAGCAGCCACTCCGAGTTCAAAAAACGTACCCTCATCGGGATTGTTATTCACGAATAATAACCCGGCACCCATGGAAAAATAAGGTCGCATATTTTCATATGCGACTTCCCCACTAGGCAAAGAAAGATTGAAGCCTCCACTGGTGAATTGGGAGCCGGCGGCCAGTTGATTCAAGTTGAAATTCATTTTACCATAGGTGCCAATCAGTCCCAATCCGAGGGTCTGATTGCCTGATTGGTTGAGTGGAACGTGGTAGGCAGCATTGAACGACAGTGCATTGCTAGACACGGCACCTTTCAGGCTTTTGTCAGATTGAAAAACCAGGCCGGCGCTTAGGGCACTTTCCTGCCAATTGTGGCTGGAAGAAAGTTTGGCATCGACTGAAAAAAGCATGGACGTAAGCGGACTTCCTAGCGAGCTCCACTGATGGCGATAGATGCTGCCAAAGCGAACATTTCCAAGAAAGACCCCGGAATTTGCAGGGTTGATGAGCGCAGATGCGGTTCCATTTTGAGTAAAATGGGGATCTTGGGCTATCAGCTCACTGTTAAGCTGGACCAACAAAAGCAGAAATGGCAGGATTCTTTTTCTCATTTTCACTATCGGATTAAAATAAAACTGCCCCTTGCACTATATACTTTCCCATCCACATCTACACCCTCTGCCGTCCATACGTACGTCTCCATCGGTTGCAAAACACCTCTATAGTAACCATCCCAGCTTCCCTCCGCATTACCTTGATATAACAACTGACCCCATCTATTCCAGACACGAAAACGATTCAACTTATTAATCCCAACCAAGAATGGGGCAATGCGATCGTTCATGCCATCGCCGTTGGGGGTAAAATAGTCTGGAACAAAAATTCTCTTTTCAGTGAAAATGCGAACCAATAACGTATCCGTGAGCCGACACCCTGCATCCGTCACGATGTTAATTTGATATAGAACCGAGTCAGAATGATTGAAGATGGGACTCGATACCGTGCTTTGGCTGAGTCCAGCGGTAGGAGACCACTGGTAACTGCCTGCAGAGAATTCACGAGCCTGTAACGCAATGTTTCTTCCTGCGATGGCATTTACGGGCGTGTATCGCATACCCGGCAAAGGTTCCTGTATAGTTAAAATCTGCACCACAGACCGGGCCAAATCCAGGCACTGCAGAGGCGTAATGATAAGTTGCACCGTGTAGGTACCGGAGTTGGCATAGGTGTGCAGTGGGGACACCTGTGTTGCAGTCGCTCCTCCATCTCCAAAATCCCAACTATATGACACGGGCAGACTATTCGATATAGCGGAGTTGTTCGTAAACGTGATCGGCAATGAAGCACAACTACGGTCTACCACAAAACTCGGAATCGGCGAGATCACCTTGGTAAGCGTGATAGCGTTAGATGGCAAAGAGGCGCAGCCGAGCATATTCGAAAATATGACATGATAAACACCCGGCTCGTTTGCCATCAAAGTAGATGCGGTAGCACCGCTGATGACCAGACCATTACGGTACCATTGGTGAGAGAAGGCACTGGTTGCCTGCAGTTGAACCGAGGATCCATCACATATAACTGTTGCCGGCGGTGTCAAGATGCTACCGGAGGGCGTTGGTTTAACCAATATATCCCTTGTAAACGCGGACTCGCAGTTCAAGTCAGTTCTGACAAGCAGCGTTACCCGATACGTACCAGATTGCGCGTAACTGTAGGTTGGGTTTAAGGCATTGGATGTTCCGGTTCCATCCCCAAAATCCCAGTAGTATTGGAGATTTCCCGAACTCACACTGCTTTGATTTGTGAATGAAAATTGGTTTCCCTGAAAACAGGAAGACTGTTGATTAACACTAAAAGCAGCGGAGGGACTTGGATCAACCACGACCGATAATACCAAGCTATCGACGCAACCATTGTTGCTGGTCTCGATCAATTTAACCGGAAAATTTCCAGTACTTAGATAACTGTGTGATGAGCTGAGCGCATTTGAAGTTGCCCCATCGCCAAAGCTCCAGCTATGTATCAAGGCACCCGAAGCAATCGAGCTCAGATTCGTAAACTGAAAAAAGTTGCCGGCACTACATTGGCGGGAGTTATTGATGGAAAAGTTTACCGTTGGCTTGGGATGTACGGTAACCGCCTGCATCACACTGTCTTTGCATCCGGATTGTGTCGTGACGACCAGCCTGACGGTGTAACTGCCAGCCTGAGCATATTGATGAAGAGGTTGCGGAGCCGTAGTAGTGTTGCCATCGCCAAGACGCCAAAGAAATGTGGTAGGCGTGTTAGGTACAGTGCTGGTGTTGGCAAAGCTAAAATGGTTGGTATTGATACACTGTGCGGCACTGTTGATGCTGAAGGAAGCTGTTGGAACAGCATTGACAATAACGTTTAGACTATCCTTGCCTACACATCCATAATTGGAGGTGGCTACTAATTTGACGTTATAGGTACCGACCGTTGTGTAAGTATGTGTCCCATTAGGAACCAATTCAAAAGCCCCATCGCCGTAGTACCAGACATACGACAGGGTGCCTTGACTAATAGTGGAAGTATTGGTAAATTGAAAGAGATTGCCAGACAGGCACTGAGACAACTGATTCACAGAGAAATCAACTGTGGGATTCGGTACAATATAAACCTGAATAAATCGACTGCTGTCAACATTCCCTGACGCATCCGATACCCTAACCCGATAGGCCCCACTAATAGATGCGCTGTATTGCCTAGAAGTAGCACCTGCTATCGGGCTTCCATTTCGTGTCCATTGATAATTGGCCGCTAGACCGGCAAGCAGCCTAACCTGTGTTCCCATCCCGCAGGATACCGGATTGTCCAATGCAACCAAAGAAGTGTCCAATTGAGCCGCAGCAACAATACCGCTCAAGCAGACAGCAAGCAATGAAGCATACCTGATGAACAATAATTGGAAAGAGGGCATCTAAAGGTTTTATTTTCAGGCGAATAAAAGAGAAAGGTATTGTAAAATAATGAATTTCACAAACTGGTAGACGCTTGCAGCAAGAAGATATGCTTGACTACCCACGTAGAGTCGGCTACCAAAGGAGCATGTCTAGAGCTTTGAAATGAGTTTAGAGACCTTTAATATTCTTGTCGAATCTTCAATCAAATGATTGACAATACTTAATAAATAAATTGGCAGTTAAATCAACACCCCCCAACAGGTTGTACAAATGACCTCATCAGCAAACAAATTTGACAAAATGACAGGACTCACAATTTGGCTCAAAAGGCTATAGAAGACCCAAACACTGTCTGTTAAAAGGGGCACTTACACCATGAAACCTGGGTTAAAACAATAGTATACGTTTAACTTCTTAAAGTAACCAGAAGGCACAACGGACATATATTATTGTTCGAAATTGAAGTATTAAAAATAAACAAATCAAAGCAAAAAAGCTTTTTTCATATATTCTATGCTACATTTATTGGTTATGGCCTTAAATCACTTACAACTTTTTAGCATAAAAAAGCCTAGCACAATTAAGTGTTAGGCTTTTTCATATTATTTTCAAAAATAACAGTGTACGGGAATTGGATGACTATCTAACTTCCTAAAGGATGATTTGCTGGATTTTTCAGATTGATATTTAAAATTTTACTAGTCTTAAAGTGTGGACGTTGACTGCTGCGGCCATATTTATTACATTTTACCCACGCCGAAATCGTGGTGAAGACTGAGGAAACAGCAGTTATTGATTTCCAGCAACAATCTCTTTCGACACAAGTTGTATGCTAGTATGTGTATTACCAGATGTTGAATTATAGAATTTAATTTGATTTAGAATGCTAGCTGTGGTGGTTGCGGTAAATACAATTCTTCCTGCCGTACCGGTAGCCCCTGGACTTGCATAAGTTCCTTGCCATCCATTGATGGTCAAAATCTTACCCACCGTAAAGGTGCTAAGGTTTGTAAATGATAGGGTGTGTACGCCATTACCCACCATGCGTAACGTTGAATTTTCAGACAAGGCGATGGAAGCAAAGTTATTGCTAAACCCGCCTGAGCTGAATTCTCCCCCATTTAAAATCAGCCCACTGCTTGAGGGGATGCTATTATTTGCTCCCAACTGCAACGTACCACCACTCACCGTCGTAGTACCGATATACGTGTTCACACTCTTAAGAATAAACACCCCTGACCCACTCTTGGTAAAATTACCCCCAGTAATCACCCCAGACACCTGGCCATCATTGACCCCCACCGTAGTGGCCGTATTGGTC
>JBJTXG010000210.1:0-2557 GCA_046082125.1 Ferruginibacter sp.
CTCCACATGCGTAAAGCCCATTTCTTTCAGATAAGGCACCAGCAGCGGAGCAAGTTCTCTGTAAGTGTGAAATGATTTCCCTGAAGGAGGACGCATCCAACTACCCAGATGCATCTCATAAACGCTCCATGGGGCTTGCAGCGCATTCTGCTTTTTTCGGGTACGCATCCAGGTTTTGTCGTTCCAATCATAGGCAAAAGCATGTAATCGGGAGGCTGTTGCGGGTCGATGCTCTGCATAAAAAGCATAGGGATCGGCCTTCAACAGCGTTTGGCCGGACACTGATTGAATATGATATTTATAACATTCACCGGCTGTGAGTCCGGGGATGAATCCTTCCCAGATACCTGATTGATCGAGTCGCGGAAATAACGCATGATTTTGTGGGTTCCAGTTATTAAATGGTCCAACAACAGCCACCGACGATGCATGGGGCGCCCATACGGTAAACACATAGCCTACATGGTCTTGTACCTGGCAAGCATGGGCTCCAAAAAAATGATAGGCCTTGGTCAACTCGCCCGCCTGAAACGCCCGGATGTTCGCATCTTCCAACAGGCTCATCGGCCAAACAGGCTTATCTGTTTCAATAAAATGGGATGAATGAACGATTTTCATGGGTTAATACAAAACAATCGGTTGGTTAGCTTGTTTGTTACTCTACGTTATCTTGATTTCAAAAGCTTTAACAGTTTATTTGACTTAACCACAAGATAATCAAGAAAATCGGAGTTACCTTGCGTCCGAATTTAACGAACCAAAACAACTGCTATGTACCGGATCGGTTTCTTTTTGGCCATACTCCTGGCCTGTTTTCATGCCAATGCGCAAACCGGACAACTTTCCGGTGTTTTGAAAGACAAAGAAACCGGTGATCGTGTAAAAAACGCGGTTGTGATGGTGATTGCACTTCCCGATTCGACCCTTGTTCGGTTTACCCGAACAGATGCCAGCGGCTCGTTCACCATCAATAACATCCCGTATGGCAACCATGCCCTTCTGATTTCTCATCCGTTGTTTGCGGAATACGTTGACCGAGTGGCCGTACAATCCGCCAATCAATCACTTGGCAACATCCCTTTCTATTCGAAAAGTAAGATGCTGGAGGCGGTTATTGTCAGAACCGGCGGTTCAATCCGAATCAAAGGCGATACAACGATTTATACAGCAGACAGTTTCAATGTCAGTGCCAATGCCAACGTGGAAGAATTATTGAAAAAATTACCTGGCATACAAGTCGACAAAAACGGGGAAATTAAAGCCATGGGTGAAAAAGTACAAAAGGTACTGGTAGATGGCGAAGAATTTTTTGGAGATGACCCCGGCATGGCGGTCAAAAATATTCGGGCGGATGCGGTCAAAGAGGTGCAGGTATTCGATAAAAAAAGTGAGCAAGCCGCTTTCACCGGTATCGATGATGGAAAGACGCAGAAAACCATCAACCTAAAATTGAAAGAAGATAAAAAAAGAGGCTACTTCGGAAAAATCGGACTGAGTGGTGGTTATGCACCGTCTGTTCCCTACCGCTTCAATAATAACCTCATGTTCGGCTCTTTCAAAGGAAACCGAAAAATTGCCGGTTTTTTATTGAATGGCAATACCGGTCAGGACGGGCTCAGCTGGCAGGATAATCAGCGGTTCGGATCGTCTGAAGACAATAGCTTCGAAATGACCGATGAAGACGGCATCTTTAATATGAGTTTCAATCGGGGCGGTTCCGATGAAGATATATATATCGACCCTAATAACGGCTTTATTCGCAACCTCAATGCCGGCGTTCAATACAGCAACAAATGGGGTAATGCCCATACGTTCAATTTCAATCCTAAATACAACGAACAGGATTACGACAATGTACAAAACAGCTTCACGCGTACCCAGTTAGGCGATTCGGTGCTGAACGAAATCGGCGAAACCGAAACACATATCGATCGCTATAACATCAAGAACAGCCTGATCCATGACTGGAAAATAGATTCTGCCAACAGTCTGAAACTGACGTTACGTCATGGCTACTATCACAGCGAATCAACCGAATCAGATACAGCCTACACCAATGGCGCAGCCGGCAACCTGAAAAATGCTCGCAGTCGCGACAATCGGATTATCTCCGACAAAAATGCCATAACAGCCAATATCATTTTCAATCACCGCTTCCGGAAAGCCCGCCGTACGCTTTCGTGGAATGTAGACTGGAATCAAAGCCAGACGGACGTTAAAAACTACCTGCAATCCTACAACGCCTTTGCTGTTTCATCGTTTTTGGTGGATACAACTGTTGATCAGCTTTCAACTGCCAATCGATCGTCCGGTAAGCTTTCATCCAAACTCAGTTACACCGAACCGATCACCAAGTACTGGTCCGGCGAACTATCCTATGAGCTCAGTGTAACAAAAGGCATCAATAACCAAATTACCTACATTAAATCAAGTCCATCCTCCGGAAAATACGATGTAATTTTCGACTCGCTCACTAACGATTTCAGACAAAACATCACCGTTCATACACCGGCTACCCGTCTCAGTTACTCGCGTAAAAAAATAAAATTCAATTTTG
>JBJTXG010000211.1:0-10115 GCA_046082125.1 Ferruginibacter sp.
CTTCTCATGGATATCCACAGTGTCAGTGAAGTCAATAACCCATCTGTTCACTTGAGCGAGATCGATCGTCCCGCTACATCCAATGATTTTAAATAAGACAACATGTTCCCTTCTTTGGATCTTGCATACATTCTGGAAAAATTAGTGTTGATCGTGGTTGTTGTATCCGCTTCGCTGGTTATTGCCATGTACACCACGTTTGCCGAACGTAAAGTAGCGGCCATCTTGCAAGACAGACGCGGCCCCAACCGCGCTGGTCCTTTTGGATTGCTTCAGCCACTTGCCGACGGACTGAAATTATTTTTCAAAGAGGAAATCATTCCTAATTTTTCCAGCAAAGTGCTTTTTATTCTCGGTCCGGCGCTGGCCATGCTCACCGCCATGATGACTAGTGCCGTGATTCCATGGGGCAATAAAATCCATTTGTTTGGTCGTGATATCACGCTGCAGATTGCTGATGTGAACGTGGGTATTCTTTATGTATTTGCGGTAGTAAGTTTGGGTGTTTATGGAATCATGATCGGTTCCTGGGCAAGTAATAACAAGTACTCGCTGATGGGTGGTTTGCGCGCAGCTTCACAAATCATCAGTTATGAATTGGCCATGGGCATATCTATGATTGCCTTACTGATGGTGACCGGCTCCTTAAGCTTGCGCGATATGGTGGATGGTCAAATGCAAGGTATGTGGAACATCGTGTACCAGCCACTCGGCTTTCTGATTTTTCTCATCTGTGCCTTTGCCGAATGTAACCGCACACCGTTTGATTTGCCGGAAGCTGAAAATGAGTTGATCGGCGGATATCACACTGAATACTCGTCGATGAAACTGGGTTTTTACCTTTTTTCCGAATACATCAATATGTTCATCAGCAGTGTAATCATGTCAACCCTTTATTTCGGCGGGTATGATATGCCGTTTGTAGATGAATCGACTTTGTCTGTGAACATCGCGGCCCTGGTTGGTATCGCTGCCTTGATGTTGAAAACCTTTTTCTTCATCTTCCTGTTCATGTGGGTTCGTTGGACGATTCCCCGTTTCCGGTATGATCAACTCATGCACCTGGGTTGGCGTGTGCTGATCCCGCTGGCATTGTTTAACATGCTGGCTACCGGAGCAGCGATGCTTTACTTTAAATAGAAAATTGAAAGAAAAAAAACAAAGAGCTTGTCATTCATTGATATGTTGACGTTGAATAGAATCAAATTATGCAACCACTAACAAATAAATCAAAGCCTGTAGACCGTAAGCCTATGAGTTTTATTGAAAAACTCTATCTCCCGGCTATAATCAAGGGGATGGGCATAACGTTTAGTCATATCTTCAAAAAAAGGCCCACCATTAATTATCCTGAAAAAACAAGACCGTTTAGTCCGGTGTTTCGCGGGCTGCAAATTTTAAACAGAGATGAAGAGGGCCGGGAGAATTGTACAGCGTGTGGATTGTGTGCCGTTGCTTGTCCTGCTGAAGCCATCACGATGGAAGCGGCCGAGCGGATGCCTGGCGAAGAGCATTTGTACCGCGAAGAAAAGTATGCAGCCAAATATGAAATCAATATGCTTCGGTGCATTTTCTGCGGGCTGTGTGAAGAGGCTTGTCCAAAAGATGCCATCTATCTGAGTGAGACATTCACGCCGGCCGATTATCAGCGCAAACAGTTTATATACAACAAACAAGAATTATTAATTCCGCATCCCAAAGAAAACCCGGAAGCTTACCAGGCGGCCCTAGGCAACCGGGCGTCCAATCATTCAAACGCATAATCTGACAACCATGAGTTTAACTGCAATACTGTTCATGCTGCTCTCTGCGATGGCTGTTGGGAGTGCCCTGATGATGATTCTTAGTAAGAATCCGGTTCACAGCGTACTGTGGCTGATCTTGGTGTTTTTTGCCATTTCGGGTCATTACATTCTCTTAAACGCTCAATTCCTGGCTATCGTCAATATCATTGTCTATGCCGGAGCTATCATGGTGCTGTTCTTGTTTGTAGTGATGTTGATGAATTTGAATGCAGAAACGGAACCCATTAAAAATTACCGACTTCAGCTTGTGGGCGTTCTAACTGGTGGCAGTTTATTACTGACTATCCTGGCAGTTGCTTACCGAATGGATGTTGAATCTCCGGTTCAAATGAATAATGGTGGGCAAGGACTAATCAAGCATTTAGGCAGTGTGTTATTCAATGAATATGTATTGCCTTTTGAGATTAGCAGTGTGTTGTTTCTAAGTGCGATGATTGGGGCTGTAGTCATTGGAAAAAAAGAATCTGAAACCGTTAACAAGCAGTAATTATGGATATAAAATACTACATCATTCTCTCGATGTTGCTTTTCACAATGGGCATCGTGGGTGTTTTGACCCGTCGTAATGCGATTGTTATTTTTATGTGTGTGGAATTGATGTTGAATGCAGTGAATCTGTTGTTGGTAGCCTTCTCAAAAATGCATGCCATCAGCGGATTATCCAACGCTTCGCCTAGTGATGCTCAAATTTTTGTTTTTTTCATCATGGTGGTGGCTGCGGCCGAGGTAAGTGTTGGTCTGGCCATTATTGTTATGATGTATCGTAAAGTGCATAATGTAGATGTAAACTTTTTAAACAGACTTAAGAATTAACGCAGAAACGCCCCGGTCTGTCTAACGGCAAATAAGCTAACCAGATTGACCGACCTATGGAATAACAAGATTACAATTAACAGCTTATGAATAAAATGACCATATTGATTTGTATGATTCCCCTGTTGCCGCTGATTGGATTTTTGGTGAACGGCCTGGGCAGAAACGCTATGTCAAAATCAATGGCCGGAATCATTGGCTGCATAACCATTCTGGCCTCATTTATTGCTAGTGTGCTGGTGTTTCTCGATGTTAAAAATGCACAAACAGCCACAAACGTCACCCTGTTCCCATTCATACACATCGATCTGCTAAAGATTGATATGGCATTCAACATAGATCAGCTTTCGTCTTTATTCCTGTTGATTATTACCGGAGTCGGAACGTTAATCCATGTTTATTCGGCCGCCTACATGCATGAGGAAAAAACAAACGATTTCGCCAAATACTTTGCATATCTCAATTTGTTCGTGTTTTTCATGCTGTTGCTTGTCATGGGAGGAAATTACCTAATCATGTTTATCGGTTGGGAAGGTGTTGGTTTATGCTCTTACCTGCTGATTGGGTACTGGTTCCGAAATGCGGAATACACCGGCGCGGCCAAGAAAGCATTCATCATGAACCGGATTGGGGACCTTGGATTTCTGCTTGCTTTATTCTGGCTGATTACCAAAACGGGCACCTTACAGTTTGATCAGTTGTTTACAGCGAATACACTCTCTTTGTTGTCGCCCATGGATATCACCGCTGTCACCTTGTTGTTATTTGTAGGGGCTACTGGTAAAAGTGCTCAGATTCCATTGTACACCTGGTTGCCTGATGCGATGGCCGGCCCAACGCCTGTTAGTGCGTTGATCCATGCGGCAACGATGGTAACGGCGGGTATTTATATGATTGCCAGAAGCAACGCCCTGTTTTCATTGGCGACCCACACACAGGAGGTCATCACAATAATTGGTTTGGCAACGGCCTTACTCGCAGCATCCATAGCCATCAAACAAAATGACATTAAAAAAGTACTGGCTTATTCAACCGTTAGCCAGCTTGGTTTCATGTTCATAGCTCTGGGTACAGGCCATTACATTGCCGCTGTGTTCCATGTGATAACACATGCCTTTTTCAAAGCGCTCATGTTCTTGGGCAGTGGCTCTGTCATTCATGCGATGGGAGGTGAACAGGATATTCGTAAAATGGGCGGGTTGCATGGTAAAATGAAAATCACCAGCATCACTTTTTTGATTGGCTGTCTGGCAATTTCCGGTATTCCGGGGTTTTCTGGATTCTTCTCCAAGGATGAGATTTTGGCCGGTGCTTTTTCGCATCAGCCAATTTTGTTTGCAGCGGCTCTATTTGCTGCTTTATTAACTGCGTTCTATATGTTCCGGCTTTATGTCGTTACGTTCACCGGTACATTCCGGGGAACGCAGGACCAGCAAAATCATCTCCATGAAAGTCCGTTATTAATGACCGTACCGCTAATCATTCTGGCTCTTTTGAGTATCGTGGGTGGGTTTATTGGCATCCCGGCTGCACTGGGAGGAACACATTGGCTATCCGATTTTTTATCGCCCGTCATACCGGCTGCGAATCCACATCAACTTTCTCACGATACGGAATACATGCTCATGGGGATATCAACCGGGTTGGTCGTTGCTGTTATTTTGTTTTCAGTTTTTCGATTCCGCCATTATCATCCTGAAGGCGAACCAGCCGGATTTGGAAAATGGCTTTTCAATAAATGGTATGTCGACGAGCTGTATGATACGATCATTGTTCGACCATTGAAGACGATGAGTGTCTTCCTGCATCACATCATTGAGGTCAAGGGAATCGATGCGCTGATCAACGGTATAGGCCGGAGTGTATTGTTTGCCGGACGTCAGTTGCGCCTGATTCAAAGTGGTCAAGTAGGAGCCTATGTGCTGCTTATGGTGATTGGTATGCTGCTGTTATTTATCATTCAATTCTTCTTATAATTCAATTTCATGCTGGGTACATACATAACATTTCCTGAGCTATTGATTCTGTTGCCCTTCATTGGGGGATTGCTGACCGTACTTTTTTCTAAGCAAACCAATGGGCGCTTGCTGGCCATTGTCGTCTCGCTGCTGGTTCTCGCGGTGTCGTTGAGTACCCTTTGCTTTATTGAAACCACCGCGGATATCCGAAAGGATCCTTTTTTCAGTTACAATAACGTCAGTTATTTCTGGCTTCGTCAACTGGGTGCCAATTACCATGTTGGGTTGAACGGGATTGGTCGGTTGCTAACTTTACTTACAGCTGTTTTATTCCCCTTTATTCTCTGGATATCCGATCGAACGGCCTCCAACAACCGACCTGCTTTGTTTTATGGGTTGATGTTATTGGCCCAGGCGGGATTGATGGGTGTTTTTTGTGCACGGGATGCACTCACATTCTACTTTTACTGGGAACTGGCCCTGATTCCTGTATATTTTCTAGCCAGCATGTGGGGTGGTGTACATCGAATCCAAGCTACGTTCAAATTTTTTATTTATACGTTTGTCGGATCATTGTTGATGCTGGTGGCTATCCTGTACATCTATGCTAAAACACCGGCCCGTGTGATCGAACAGGGGTTGACAATGCCGCATTCGTTTTCCCTGGAAGCATTTAAAGCGGTGACGCTGACCGGCACCGAACAGCTTGTTCTGTTCCTGTTATTTTTTATGGCATTTGCCATCAAGATGCCGTTGTTTCCATTTCATACTTGGCAGCCCGATGCTTATGATCAGTCTCCCGCACCGGTAACGATGGTCATGAGTGGCCTGATGGTAAAAATGGGACTCTTTGGCGTTTTACAATGGATTTTGCCTGTATTCCCCAAAATGAGTGGAAGCAATGCATACATGGTTGTATCCGTACTGGCTGTGGCTGGTATCGTATATGCCAGCTGCCTGGCTATGGTTCAGGATAATTTACGTAAACTGGTAGCCTATTCGTCTATTGCACACGTGGGCTTAATGGGTGCTGCTATTTTCGCCGGTAAAACATCCGGCATACAAGGTGCGCTCCTTCAGATGTTCAGCCATGGGGTAAATATCGTGGCGATGTGGATGGTCGTTGAATTGATCGAGCAAAAAACGGGTAGCCGTAAAATATCCGAGTTAAGTGGATTAGCCAATACGGCACCGTTACTGACCATCTTTGCGGTGATTATTGCATTGGCAAATATTGGGCTGCCGCTTACCAATGCATTCCCCGGTGAATTCCTGATGTTCAGCGGCCTTTTTCAGTTTAATAAGTGGCTAGCCGTAATTGCCGGATTGGGCATTATCCTGTCTGCCGTGTACACACTCAATATGATTCGCCTTGTTTTTTACGGAGGATCAAACAGCCGTACGAGTGACATTACCGATATCAATGGTCTTCAACTGTTGGCCTTTTCCATATTAACCTTGTTGATCCTGGTTCCCGGTGTGTATCCACAGCCGTTCATTGACCTTACCGGAGACCTGCTCAATACATTGACGCTAAAAAAATAATTTACTTTTCAAAAGATCTTCGAGTCATGAATACAATTATAGCCGGTGCCATTTGGGGTATTATACTGATGTTTTGTGGAGCGTTTGTATCCGGGCGCCGTGTACCCGGATACCTTGCTATAGCCGGAAATGTCCTATTGCTCGGCCTGGCCTTTCTTGAATATCGTATGGGAAAAGCAATCGTAAGCTTGCCTTTACATGATATGGTAAAGTTCGACAAATTCAACCTCACTTTTATCATCATCATGCTAATTTGCACGTTGCTTTTCTTTTTGCTGAATTTGCGTGAGATTGAACGGGTGGGTAAGCATACGGCGGAGTATTATGCGCTCATTTTCTTCATCCTCTCCGGGATAGGACTGATTGCCGGATTCAACACCTTGTTGATTCTTTTTTTAGGCATTGAAATTGTTTCCATTCCGCTATATATATTGACTGGTAGTGATAAAGAAAGCATGAAAAGTAATGAAGCCGCTTTGAAATACTTTTTAATGGGAGCCTTTTCGACCGGTATCTTGCTGATGGGTATTACCATGGTATATGGCGGTAACATCAACGGATCATTTCACATTGACAAAATGCAGATTGGAACAGGGGATCTTCCTGTTTTTATAGCCATCGGATTGGTGCTGATCCTCGTTGCCATGTCATTCAAAGTCTCTGCAGCGCCCTTTCATTTCTGGACGCCCGATGTATATGATGGTGCACCAACCGTGTTCACTGGGTTTATGAGTACCATCATCAAGGCAGCCGCTTTCTTTGCTTTTGTGCGTTTATTTGAGCATGCTTTTGGCAATCTGCATAAAGAGTGGCAAACCCTGGTTGTCGTTTTAATTGTTTGTACATTACTCGTTGGCAATATCACGGCTGTTTTTCAACAGAGTGTCAAGCGCATGCTGGCATATTCGAGCATTGCACAGGCTGGCTTTATGTTATTTGCGATTTTTGCCCTAAACGAAACGGCCAAAGATGCCCTGTTGGTTTATGCCACGGCATACAGCCTGGCTACATTAGGTATTTTCAGTATACTAGGTAAAATGAAAGATTATACCATTGATGGCTTCAACGGACTGGGAAAACAGAAACCTGTATTGGGATTTTCAGCCGTTGTTTTTTTATTATCATTGACCGGCATTCCACTGACGGCCGGCTTTCAGGCAAAATTCATGATGCTGCTGGCCGCCATTCAAAACGGACAAGCCAATTGGCTGGTGCTGCTGGCTGTTTTATTTGCCGCAATCAGTGCATTTTATTATTTCCGAGTTATACAGGCCATTTATTTTAAGGAGCCTGTCGACGAATCGGTTATTATACCCGATTCCGTATCCAAGCCGTATGAATGGCTGCTGCTGTTGCTAGTGCTGCTGATTGTTATGATTGGCATCTATCCGGAAATTATTGTTGGTTGGGCTCACCGAAAAGCATAGGGTACAAGAATAGCTGATTAAAAACACAGCAAGGTTTCCGACGGATTGCGGTTACCTTTGGCCTTGAAAAACGACCGATGCAATTTGCCGATTTGCTGAGCCTCTCCTGGAAGAATATCCGAATGAATAAGCTTCGGACATCCATTACCGTTATTATTATCGCATTAGGTATATTCGCCCTTATTTTGATTATTACAGCGATTCAGGCCGCCAGTAATAGCCTAACTAGCAGTTTCTCAACCATGGGTTCCAATGCGTTTAGTATAAGATACAAGGAACGGAATATGGGGTTTAGTAACCGAAGCCGATCCAAGGCAACCCACACCACTCAAAAAGAGGTACGAAACCGAAATGCCACCTTGGGAATACCAATCACGTTAGATGAGGCCAGGTTGTTTGCTGATCGCTATGTTTTTGCGGGTTCGGTGGTAGGTATTGCCTTGAGGGGTCCAGTTAGTGTTGTGATCAATTCCCCATTTCGTAAAACGAATCCGGATGTTAATGTATTCGGCGGTGATGAATCCTATTTGCTGCTGAACGGGTATAATTTGGCCGCCGGACGAAATATCAGTCATACGGAAGTTCAATCTGGTGCGCCTGTTTGCTTGCTGGGTGCCGGTGTAGCTAAGAAGCTTTATGGCAATCAACCGATGGCGGCTATTGATCGTCTGGTTCGTGTAGATCATGTGCCGTTTCGGGTTGTGGGAGTATTGGAAGAGAAAAATTCCAGCGCCTTTTTTAACACTAGTAAAATTGTGATTGTCTCTCATGTGGCTGTCCGTAATTATTTCAAGGCAGAGGGGAGTAGTTATAATATAGCCGTCAAAGTGGATCATTTGCGGAATATGGATTTAGCTATCGGAGAGGCCAAGTCGGTCTTTCGTTCTATTCGAAAGTTAACAGTAAAGGATGCGGACAACTTTTACATGGACAAGAGTGACAGTATTGCGGCTACGTTGCTCAATAACCTGGGTTTTCTCGAGATCGGTACCATTGGTATTGCATTCATCACACTTATAGGTGCTGCCATTGGTCTGATGAATATCATGCTCGTAGCCGTCAATGAACGGACTAAAGAAATTGGTTTATCCAAAGCGTTGGGAGCCCGTTCCTCATCGATACGAACGATGTTCCTGATAGAATCGGTTTTAATCAGTTTGATGGGGGCTGTATTGGGAATCCTGTCAGGCGTATTACTAGGCAACGGGGTTGCCCTGTTCCTCCATACAGGACTGGTAATTCCTTGGGGGTGGGTGACAGCCGGTATTTTTGTTTGTTTTGGCGTTGGATTGGTGGCAGGTCTATTCCCTGCTGTAAAGGCGGCCAAGTTAGATCCCATCGTTGCGCTCCGGTATGAATAAACGGGATACTAAAAACCGGAACTTGAATTTCCCCAAAATGTCCACTTTTTTTCCTGATTGTAAAAAAATAACACCTCTAGTCTGCTTCACTTTCAAAGAATGATGTAATTTGTTGCCTCAAAAACTGACGAACGTCAGAATAATTATCGATTAATCCGAAAAAAATTAAACTGTTTTATCATGGCAGATCTCAGCAAAAAAAACACAACGTCCACTACAGCGTCTCCAAAGAAGTCTGGTAACCTGATTTCACTTTTGGCTCCCGTCATTTGTTTGGTGGTCGGATACTGCATTTGGCGGTTTTTCCTTGGTGATCCAAGCAATTTCTCCGAGGGTAAATCACACGGAGGTTTTTGGCCCGAGCGTGACGGACCGATTGCCAGTGGTATAGCCGGCGCGGCACTCAGCAAAATGTACTTGGGTGGTATCATTGTACCCATTCTGATTGGCAGTTTCCTGACCATGCTCACGTTCGTAGTAGAGCGATTTTTGACTGTGATGAAAGCATCCGGTACCGGAAATTCATCGGAGTTTGTTCGTAAAGTGCGTTATCATTTGGCCAATAATAATGTAGATGCGGCCATCGCGGAATGCGACAAACAAAAGGGTTCTGTTGGTAATGTGATGAGAGCCGGTTTGAACAAATACAAGGCTATGATGAGTAACAACGAACTGACATCTGAACAAAAGGTTCTGGCAATTCAAAAAGAAGTGGAAGAGGCTACCGCGCTGGAATTGCCTATGCTCGAAAAGAATCTGGTGTTTTTGTCAACCATTGCTTCAATTGCAACCTTGCTAGGACTACTGGGTACCGTATTGGGTATGATTCGCTCGTTCTCTGCCCTGGGTGAAGACAGTGGTGGTGGTGCAGCTGCTAGTAAACTATCCGTTGGTATCTCGGAAGCGCTCTACAATACGGCCCTTGGTATTGGAACATCCGCTTTCGCGATCATTTTCTACAATATTTTCACTACGAAAATTGACGCGATTACCTATGGAATTGATGAGTCTGGCTTCACGTTGACGCAGTCATTTGCCTCACAACACAAATAATTTGTGGAATAAGGACAAATCTGCACCATCGTAACGTAAAATTCCAACGGAATGCCCAAAATCAAAATACCCCGTAAAAGCACTAACATCGATATGACCGCGATGTGTGATGTCGCTTTTCTATTGCTCTCATTCTTCATTTTGGCAACCAAG
>JBJTXG010000212.1:0-2120 GCA_046082125.1 Ferruginibacter sp.
CTGCTATCCGCCACACTGGTGGACATCCATGAAAAGCAAGAACCTGCAAATCATGGTATACAGTGAAATTGCCGACAGCACAGCCACATACGCCATCCAATACCCTGGTGTGATATTGAAAAAAGTAGTCCGCCCCGAAAATAAGCGCTATGTTTTTCTCGATCTACAAATTAACCCGAAAACAAAACCAGGTTTTTTTCGTATTGAAAAAAGGCATGCGACAACCGTTACCTATATCCCGTATGAATTAAAAAAACGCCGCTCCGAAAAGGGGAAAAGTTATGCGCAAGGTGTAGATGCCGGCGATTTTATGTACCTGATCATGCCCGACCGGTTTGCTAATGGCGATACCTCCAACGACCGCATGGCGGGTATGCGTGACCAGTCACTTCGAAGAGATACCGTTTTCAACCGCCACGGAGGCGATCTGAAAGGTATCGAAAACAAACTCGATTACCTGCAAGACCTGGGTGTCACGGCCATCTGGCTCAATCCGATTTGGGAAAATGATATGCCAAACCGAACCGAGCATGGATATGCGTTTACCAATCACTATCGGGTTGACCCACGACTCGGCGGCAACGATGCCTACCTGTCACTAATAGACGCTGCACATCGCAAAGGCCTTAAAATTATTCAAGATGCTGTATACAATCATGTTGGGCTCTACCATTTTACGGTACAGGACAGCCCCATGAAAGACTGGCTCAACCAGTGGGACCAGTACACGAACACCACCTACAAAGATCAAACCCTGTTTGATCCGTATGCCAGCACCATCGACCGAAAAAAAATGAGCGATGGCTGGTTTACTCCGCAAATGCCCGATCTCAATCAACGCAACCCGTTCGTGGCCAGATTTCTGATTCAACATGCACTCTGGTCCGTGGAAGAATTCGGTATTGACGGCTGGCGCATCGACACCTATGCCTACAATGACCTTGATTTCATGAATGCCTGCAATCAAGCGATTTTGGATGAATACCCCAACATGACACTGTTCGGCGAAACCTGGGTACATGGTGTTCCTAACCAAAGTTTTTTCTGTGAAAACAATTTCACGATTCCTTACAAGAGCAATCTGCCGGCCGTTACTGATTTTCAAACACTATGGGGCATCACCGCAGCCATGAATGAGGATTTTGGATGGACCAACGGCGTCAATAAACTGTACACAACGCTGGCGCAAGATTTTGTTTATAAAAACCCGATGCGCAATGTGATCTTTCTGGACAATCATGACATCGCCCGTTTTTACTCGATAATAAACGAAAACATGGATAAATACCTATCCTCCATTTGCTGGCTTATGACCTGTCGAGGTATACCTCAGTTTTACTACACCTCTGAATTTGCCACCACCGGCACTACGTATCCAAACGATGGTTATGTTCGGTTAGATTTCCCCGGGGGATGGAAGTATGATTCCATCAATAAATTTTCTGCTGCTGGGCGGTCGGAAAAAGATGTACGTATTTTCAATACCGTTCGTACACTGGCGCAATTCCGGAAGAACGCACCGGCCATTACCCGCGGTCGATTCATGCAATACTTACCGGAAGATGGGCTGTATGTATACTTCCGTTACACCAACGAACAAACAGTGATGGTCATCATGAATACGTCCAAAACTGATAAAAAAATTGATTTTAAACAGTATACAGAACGTACCAACGGATTTAATACATACACCAATGTATTGACCGGCGAAAAGAAGCCACTGAGTGAAATGACACTCGGCTCTTATCAAAGCCTGGTATTGGAACTGGCCAAATAAGGTGCCAAGCGCCCATCGCTCAAACGAAACTCCTTCATCATACACACATCTACCATGTACCAACGCTCGCTTCGAACCCTTAGCCTTGTTCTCTGCATACTCTTTTGCAGTATCCCATCGTTTACTCAAAAACAAACTGAACTCCGTAAACGTCTCGCGCAAAGCAACATTTACGAGGTTAACCTGAGGCAGTTTTCCGCCGCCGGCAATCTCGCCGGATTTGAAAAACAATTACCCCGTCTGAAAGAAATGGGTGTAGAAATTATTTGGTTCATGCCTATTACACCAATTGGTATCAAGGGTCGGAAAATGAATGAACAGGAGCTGGGCAGCTATTATGCCG
>JBJTXG010000213.1:0-7218 GCA_046082125.1 Ferruginibacter sp.
CAATCAATCCGCCTTGAGCATGGAGGTCCGCATTCGACATCAGTAGAAGCCATCCAAGCGTCAACCAAATCGTTTTGATTGACCACCGGATTTTAAAAAGGTTAATGTGTTTATTCATAATAATAGACCAACAGGTTGGATGCGTTTGTGATATCGGTTGTGCCTTTGAAATACTCCCGGGTATCAATATTACCATTGGCTTTTCTGGCTTCAAATACATCCTGGCAGCCGGTATCCAAGTTAATCAGGAAAATCAGATCCTGTACACTTTTGGCATTCTTTAAGAAATTCACGGCTTTTTGTGTGCCGGTGGTGATATCATGCGGGGTATTGATATTAACGATATAATGATGGAGGATGCCGTTTTCATCTTTTCCAACTGCCAGAAACCGACGTTTGGCCTGGGTAGCATTGGTGCTGTATGTATTTACCAGGAAATTATTCTTAAAATAAAACAGGTGTGTTTGAAATACGGTGGCATTGCAATCGGCGGCCCATTGTACGAATTTACTTTTATCAAAGGCATCGCGGATATTGAGCGTTTGAGCCCCGCCGCCTGAACAATTGGTTACTTGCAGGTTTTTTTCTTTCAGGTTAGAAACCGCGATACCACCCGATGAATACACGATAGCCAGTCCATCGAAGCGATTCGGTTCAAGCACATTGTTGACCAACCGGCCATTATCGATGCAAATACCAACCGGCTTGGCCGAATTAGCCTCGCAGCCATCCATATAGGTGCCGCTTGAATATGCCACGATATTTTTTCCTCTTGACCACTGGCGATAGCGCTCATAGACCGAGGTTCCATTAAAATCTTTTCCGGCGAAATATTTAACCTTAACGCGGTTTTGATCGCGGTTGATATCGATCACACCAATTTTATCTCCCTGAAAAGAGGTCACCGACATTTCTACAAAATTTTCATCATACTGAGCATTGACAGACGTCAAGAAACCCAATAAAGCAATTACTGAAAAGAACATTGTTTTCATCAATCGAGTCATGTTATTTTTTATTTTTTGAAGTGAAGGTGTTAACTAAATAGATCGTATAGTAAATGCAGGAAGTCAAGCCAAAAAGAAATACAATGAAAAATAAAATCTTGGTAAGCAATGAGGTTTGATTCCAGGTGGCATCAATCAGGTGCGCCCAGTGTTTGTTGGTGAGATTGAACACAAATTTGTCTATGGAGGAAACCTTAACCGAAAACGTGTAGCCCAATGCCATCAGTTTGGTTTTGATGTAGCGATATTTGAAATCGAATTTGGCGCCCATCGATTCCTCCGATTGTTTGGAAACAGGGGCTGATATTTTTTGCAACCAATAATCAGAAACGGGTCCGAACAACATCTCGCGCGCTGGATCATACCGTGCCATGTCTTTGAATGACTCAACCCACTGGATGACCTGGATGTAGAGATCCGGATTGTACTGTTCATAGTCCGATTTCTTGCGGTTGAACAATGTATCGGAAATGGCCAAGTACATGGCTCTGGCATTATTCAGGTTGGCAACATTTTCGGGATAGCGGTGATCGAGACTGATTAGGTCATTCCGCAATGCGGTTGGATCCTCATATCGGCGTGAGCGCAAATAGGCATCATACGGAAATCGTTCAATCAGATTAGCTGCCGCCACCGATTGCAAGTGTGCAGAAAACGGGAAGGTATCGGTAACGGGTTGCTGTTGAAGTATCGACTTTCGTGGAATATTCTCATCCCGGTTTGGTGTTACAATGGCGTACATTGAAACGAGCATTGCCAGGGATGCCAGCGAGATAAATGTGTAGAATAGGACATTTTTAAACATAGTCAACTGTTATTTTATATACTCGTCGGTTTACGATCGTTTGCAAGCAGTGTATCAAATTGGCCTATAAACACTTCTTCTCTCAATTAGAGAAACCATCCACAAAATGGTAACAAGTCGGCTTGTTGTGACTTTTAAAAACTCAGTCCAACGCCAAGGTCCGCATCGAGGAAGATACTCTGGCTCTTGGTGTCTCTGATTCCGCTGATACCGCCCATGATGTTGATGAATCCGAACTTCAGCATTAAACCGGTTTCTGCTTCCAATCCTTCGTAGCTTAGGCCGGTATGTTTTGCCCAAACCGTCGATGAGCCGATGTTGGCACCATACAGCAATTGGCGAATGCCATACCCAAACCCGATATAATACCGAAGATGTCGTCCGGAAGTAACCAACCCGAAAGTAGCCGAAGTACGTTTCGCGTATACTCGGCCGTTGAATGACGTAGGAGATGTTCCAAAATAATCAGTGAGGCCGATGCCGTCTGTTTCGAAGGTTGCCTTTTTATTGTTGACCGCCGTATCAATACTGAACTTTCCACGCAGGTACCAATGTTTACCGCCAATCGTGAGGGTGTATTGCATCATAGAGTCTGCTTTGTTCAGCAGTAACCCGCCATTGATAAAAAAGTGATTGAACCGAACCCCTTGCGGACGACGCGGATTCAGGTATGTATTAACGGTTCGGGTAGACGCACAGTCTCCTTTTCCTTGCACATAAACAGTCACCGGCGATTTGGTTTTATACGTAAACTCCGCATCTTTACCCTCATGGATTACTTTGTTGTTGACAGTCCACACCCATTCCGCATTGTCTTCACCCAACATACCGCCCACCAGTGAGAGTTTAAATTTCTTATAGCTTGATCCAGCTTTTTCCTGACGGATCAGGGTTGGATCGGTTGAGGTGTTTTTTACGGATACATTGGTTGAGGCTTCTTGTGTTGTGAAACAAAATCCTTTCGCCCGTACATAGTATGTGGTATTATACATTGGATTATCTGTGATGGTAGCGGAATGTTGACTAATGGGTTGTTTGCTCGTCGCATTATCCTCCATCTTGAACCACTCCCACTTAGCGTCTTTACTAAGTTTACCCCCTTGTACCGAAAGTACAACCGGAGAATTTTGACAGACTTCATCTTTGGAGGCCATGATGGCTGTTGGCATCTGTGAATTGTCCATGAAATCAACCGAAAACTCAATACACTCTGTTTTATTCACTCTTCCTTCTGCGCGCACAAAATAGGTTGTTGGCTTGTTGGGATTGATTTCAAATTCATCACCCTCGTGGCGCCAGGCGGATGACTGGCCACATTGGCCTTCGTACCAGACCCATTTTGCATCGAGTCCGAGGTGTCCGCCATACACTTTTAGTTTCTGTTTATTGTTTTGTCCATAGCAGGCGGAGTTGTTACCAATGATTTTAACGGCGGCATAACTGCTATCATTTACGATGATTCTTTTCGAAATACAACCGGTGTTTGACACACCATCTTTGCGCGAGCAAACAAAGTACGTTGTTGTTTTATCGGCGCGGATATTTACGGTGGCACCGGAGTCAATCGGATTACCGCGTTCACAACCATCTTTGAACCAATACCAGTTTGAACCGGTGGTTAGATTGCCTCCTCTAACCGACAACGACACCATATCCCCTGTTTGTGCATATTGCTTACCGATAATTGAATCGGGAACGGTTGCAGAAAATTTTCCTTTCGTAACATCAGGGGTCGAACCATCATAGCGGGAAAATTGGATATCGTATATCTGTTGCGGAAAATCCTGTGCCTCAAAACTCCAATCGACGGATTCATTCCAGGTGTCCTCATGGTAGTCCTGCAGTTTGACAGAAACGGTTTTGGTAACGAGGTCATTGTTGCAATTCACCACATCCATTTTCCAAGTCAGATACTCTCCTAAGCGCTGATAGTTGGTCATGCCGTTCATATATAGTTTATACCGATGCGGAAAACTATTGGGACCACATTTTGTAGGATTTAGTTTGATGTACAGTTCTACACTACTTTGATTGTCTTTATGCAAATAACCCATCAGCGTGAAGTTATTTCGAACTGCCGGGGTAGCGGGTGGCTGAATTTTATTGGTATAGACTTGTTGTTGATTCGAAACAACCTGCTGATTATTTGTTGCATTGTTGTTATTATTGCTTACTTGTCCGGTGTATCGGCCCTTGACAACATCCGGGGCATAATTGCCGGAGTTGCTGAAGCGAACATCATAGATTGGTTTCAGGATCAGGTTGGCATTAAAAATCCAATCAACCGACTCATTCCAGTCATCATCATTGAATTCGGATAAATCAACGGATACGGTGTGCTCCACGATTTGATTATTGCAATTCACCAATTCCATTTTCCAGCTGACATAATCGCCTAGCCGGTAATAGGCGCTAGCGATGTTTTGCATTTTTAAGCGGAACTTATTTTCGGAGCTTCCTCCCGTACAGGGATTTTTGGCTTTTTTGATATACAATTCAATGGTTTCCGCCCCGTTTTTATAGATAAACCCAGCCGGTTCAAAAACACTCCCAGGAGCCTGAGCAGCCACTACTTGTGAAATTGTTACTAAAAGAGACGACATTAGAATGAAAATACCGAACTGTTTCATAGTGTTTTTACATATAATTGATAAAAGAGCAATTTAGCTAAAGTTTGGGATGTACAAAGACACCGATCATTTATTTTTAATGTATAATATATAATAAACTGTTTTACATTATTAATATTCCTATTATTGGTCATGTCGGTTGATTTTATAAAGATCCCTGGATATTGAGAGAACACGTGACATGCCAAGAAATGCTTATATGTTTGTTTACTTATTCGAAACCTGAACGCCAAAATGGTATTTACATGTCTGCATCATTTTCATCCGATAATACTAATAAACGAACTATTGTATTGGGAATCATGCTTGTTTTGAGCCTTTTATTATTGGCGGGATTGGTCTACTATTACCTTAACAATAACAAAGCTGATACTGCTAATACGGATAGTCCAAATCCGGCCGCTACGGCCAACAATGGGATAGACTTGTCTGTTGCACCGGATTCAGAAAATCTGGCTGAGTCAACTGAAATCGAAACTGTCATCGAATTAGAAAAACCGGTTGTACCGGATAATCGATCGGCCAGCGAAAATACCTCGACTGATGCCGTAGCCGCCGCTGATCCGAACAGTACCGGACCCATCTCGTTCTCCGTAAATGGAAAGAGTTTGACCGACCTGGTAGCGAAAATCCGAAGCAAGTCGTTTCAATACATGAAAAACAAGGATTTCACACCGGTGAATCCGCAATTAGATGAAACGAGAAATCTGTTTACCTGTACGCTCGAGCGCATCCCCAGTGATTTTGTACGAATTTCCATTGCACACAGCGATGGAACGAATCCCTGCGACGCCTGCGATGCTGTTTTGAACAACAATCCGGGCTCTTCGGTGCTTGCCGACAAAAACAAGAACGGAACTATTATCAAGGTAATTGCCGTTGCTGCTCCCTGATTTATAGTAAACTCACGTTTACGAACAAACGAAAAACAACTTGCTGGCCGGGTCTTTTTCTTTTACCATCACCGGTTATTTCACTTTTTTCTCCTTCTTGCCAACCGGATCTTTGTATCCAATCGTTGCCGTTTTTGTGCCCGATTGAAATAGCTATGTTGGTAAAGACCTTTGGCAGTGCGGTGTTTGGGGTAGAAGCGATGACTATCTCGGTAGAGGTGGACGTGAACAACCAAGGTAAACACTATTTCATTGTTGGCTTACCCGACAATGCGGTGAAGGAAAGCTTACAGCGGATGGAGAGTGCCCTCAAATCGAATGGTTACTTCATGCCCCGCACCAAACTACTGGTGAACCTCGCACCGGCCGACATCCGAAAAACCGGTACGGCCTTCGATTTACCAATCGCCATTGGTACGCTGGCTGCAACCGAACAATTCGAGACCATTCTTCCGTTGAATAAATGGATGATTATGGGAGAGCTCGGACTGGATGGTGAAATAAAACCAATTCGGGGTGTGCTGGCAATGGCTTTACAGGCACGTCAGGATGGATTCGAGGGATTTATTCTCCCGGTTTTAAATGCCCGGGAGGCGGCCATGATCAACGGAATACAGATTATCGGCGTTTCGCACCTCAACGACGTCGTTGCATTTTTGGAAGGACGGCAACCAATCAGCCCAACGCAAATCAATCACAAGGAACTTTTTAACCAAAAAACCAACGCCAATTCCTGCGATTTTGCTGATGTAAAAGGACAAGCTACCATCAAACGTGCTATGGAAATTGCCGCTGCCGGTGGCCATAATGTAGTGTTGATTGGTCCACCAGGTGCCGGAAAAACGATGCTGGCAAAACGTCTTCCGTCTATTCTTCCGCCGCTGAGTTTGGTCGAGGCGCTGGAAACGACCAAAATTCACAGTATAGCCGGACGGCTCTCAGAGCATACTGCCTTGGTGCAAGAGCGACCGTTTCGAAGTCCACATCATACCATCTCCGATGTAGCACTGGTTGGCGGTGGCGGATTTCCTCAACCGGGTGAAATTTCGCTGGCCCACAATGGCGTTTTGTTTCTGGATGAACTGCCGGAATTTAAACGAACTGTGTTGGAGGTGATGCGACAGCCAATGGAGGAGCGGAAGGTTACCATCTCTCGAGCAAAAATCGCATTGGACTTCCCGGCCAATTTCATGTTGATTGCCAGTATGAATCCATGTCCTTGCGGATATTTCAATCATCCGGACAAACCCTGTAGTTGTCCGCCCGGTGCCGTACAGAAATACCTAAACAAGGTATCCGGTCCGCTTCTTGACCGGATTGATTTGCATGTGGAAGTTACGCCGGTGCCATTTAAAGAACTGTCCGATAAAGAAACCGGGGAGAGCAGTGCCGCCATTCGGTTACGGGTTGAGCGAGCACGCCAAATACAAGCTAAACGGTTTAAACCGTTTCCCGATATCCATGCCAATGCCCAACTGCGTGCCGGACAGCTGAACCAGTTTTGCCGGATAGACGAATCATCCACTACCCTTCTCAGAAACGCAATGGAAAAACTGAATCTGTCGGCCCGTGCCTATGATCGTATACTGAAAGTCAGCCGAACGATTGCCGACCTGGAGGGATGTGATAAAATTTTGTCAAACCATATAGCAGAAGCCATCCAATACCGAAGCCTGGATCGGGAGCAGTGGGTGGTGTAATGAAATAGAGTATAATAACAGTCGACCGGCCAGCGTACAGCGAGCAACCCAACTTGTACACACTAATGTAAAGGAAACGTCTTACGGTCTCCCGCTTTTCATAATTTCCTTAATTTGATCCAATTCGTACGATAGGATGGCTTGTATGGGAAGGCGCAGATTTTCAACCACTTTTTGTTGCGG
>JBJTXG010000214.1:0-12580 GCA_046082125.1 Ferruginibacter sp.
CTGATTGGTCAAACCATCGAGAATACGCAACGGGGCTTTATGGCTGAAGTAAAAATTCCGGGCGATGATCTGTTGAAACCCAATCAGTCTGCCGTAATGCATATCCGCGATTACTCCGTGGCCTCCGCTATTGTTGTACCGATCAATACCGTGCAGAGCGATGAAACCAACAAGTTTGTCTATATCCTGTCCAAGTCTGGCAATGGAAAAACCTATGCCTCTCGGCGGAATGTTAGCTTAGGCGAATCATACGGTGAATGGGTCGAGATCCTGTCCGGCCTAAACGGTGGCGAAGAACTGATCACCACGGGATACCAAAATTTATATGAAGGACAGGCTGTTTCAACGGTTGTCAATTAATTCCGGACTCAAACCATCAACACATGCAATTCCTGAATTCGATCAAACATAAAGTAAAAGAATTTGGTCCAACCAGTTGGGCTATCGATAACCGAACGGCGATCTACATCATCGCGATGCTGATCAGCGCATTTGGGCTTTATAAATTTAATACGTTGCCCAAAGAGCAGTTTCCGGACATCGTCGTACCCACGATCAGTATAACAACCGTCTATGCCGGCAATTCAGCCAAGGATATTGAAAGCCTCGTTACGCAGCCAATTGAAAAACAGCTAAAAGGAATCAGTGGCGCCAAAGTCAAAAAAATCAACAGCATTTCACAGCCAGATTACAGCCTGATCATCGTTGAATTTGATACGGATGTCAAAACAGAACTGGCCAAACAAAAAGTGAAAGATGCGATTGACAAGGCGCAAAGCAATTTACCCACTAACCTCACGCAGCAACCAAACGTACAGGAGTTTGCTTTCAGCGAAATGCCCATCATGTATGTGAATGTGAGTGGTGATTATGACGGCATCAAACTGAAACAGTTTGCCGAAAAAATGCAAGACCGGTTTGAAGAACTTTCCGAAATCAACCGGGCTGAAATCGTTGGTGCTCCCGAACGCGAAATCCAAGTCAATGTAGACCCCTACAAAATGCAAGCCGCCCGCGTCAGTTTCATGGATGTCGAAAATGCCATCGCCCGCGAAAACATGGACATCACCGGTGGCTTGATCCCGGTTGGATCAATGAAAAGAACCCTAAAGGTAAAAGGTCAGTTTCAGTCGGTGGAGGATATGAACCAGATTATGGTTAGAAGCAGTGCACAGGGATCAACGGTTTACCTGCGTGATATCGCCACACTCAAAGACACAATCAAAGAAAAAGAAAGCTATGCACGCCTCGATGGGAAAAATGTAGTTACCATCAATATCGTGAAACGCGCCGGCGAAAACCTGATTACGGCCGCCGGCAAAGTGAAAGACATAGTAGAAACGATGCAGAAGGCCGGTGAATTGCCTCCCAACCTGAAAGTAGTCATCACGGGCGACCAGAGCAAAGCCACCGCCACATCCTTTAAAGACCTGGTAAACACAATCATCATCGGGTTTGTGCTCGTGCTCATCATCCTGATGTTTTTCATGGGTGTTACCAATGCCTTTTTTGTGGCCCTGAGCGTACCACTGAGTGTATTTGTTGCCTTTTTATTTCTGCCGCTCGCCGACACGATCGTAGGCACTTCGGTAACCCTCAACTTCATTGTTTTATTCGCTTTATTATTTGGGTTGGGGATCATTGTGGATGATGCGATTGTGGTTATTGAAAACACGCATCGTATATACAACAACGGACGAGTCAAAATCGTACAATCGGCCAAAGAAGCCGCCGGTGAAGTATTCATACCCGTACTGGCGGGAACCGCCACCACGCTAGCGCCGTTTTTCCCATTACTGTTCTGGAAAGGAATTATCGGAAAGTTCATGATTTATTTGCCAACCATGCTGATTCTCACATTGGCCGCGTCGTTGGTTGTTGCTTTTATTTTTAATCCGGTGTTTGCAGTTAGTTTCATGAAACCGGAAGGTAAAGAACACGATGAGCCTAAAAATGCCATTTTTAAAAAATGGTGGTTCTGGGCGGCCATCGTGCTGTCTTTATCGCTTCACGGACTGGGCTCTCATGGCTTTGCCAATTTTCTCTTATTTATGATGATGTTGGTAGTGCTCAATCAATATGTATTTCGGGGTATCATTCGGGCCTTTCAGGAAAAGCTGATGCCGGCGCTGATGAATCGTTATGAGAAAATGCTTCGCTGGATGCTGGTGGGCCGACGTCCGATCTGGGCTATTGTTTCCCTTTTCATTTTGTTTCCAATTTCCATTCTCTTACTAGTCGCCCGCGGCAATGATGTTACGTTTTTCCCCAGTGGTGATCCGAATTTCATTTATGTGTATCTCAAAATGCCACCTGGCACCAATGTGAATAGCACCGACAGTGTTACAAAGGTGCTCGAACAACGAGTGATCCGCGTATTGGCTGACGAAAAACCTGGAAAACCGGGCAGTATTGTAGAGAGTGTTATCGCCAATGTGGCCAACAGCGCGAATAACCCACGCGATAATAACCGAAGCGTTCAGTCTAACCTTGGTCGTATTCAGGTCTCTTTTGTTGAATTTGAAAAACGGGAAGGCAAAGCGACCAAACCATACCTCGATCAAATCCGGAATGCCATGACGGGTATTCCGGGAGCGAGTATCGTGGTTTCTCAGGAAGATGCCGGTCCGCCCACCGACCCGCCCGTCAATATTGAAATCAGTGGCGATGATTATGACGAAATCGCCCGCGTGGCCACTTCGCTTGGTCAGTTTCTGGATAGCAACCGGATTGACGGTATTGAAAATCTCAAAATGGATGTTGATCTGAACAGTCCGGAAATCACAATCAACATCGATCGCTCCAAAGCCATGCTGGAAGGCGTGAGTACCGCCCAGATCGGCATGGAAATCCGAACAGCTTTATTTGGCAAAGAGGCCAGTAAACTAAAAGACGGAGAAGATGAATACAAGATCCAGCTTCGGCTCCCGGAAAGTATCCGCCACAACGTGTCTGACCTGATGAACCAGCGACTCACATTCATCGATATGAATACCATGATGGTGAAGTCTATCCCGATCAGCGCAGTCGCAACCATCGATTACACCAATACATCCGGTGCGGTGTTGCGAAAAAACGTGAAGCGAACCATACAACTGCAAAGCAATGTGCTCGATCCGTCGATGACCGGCCGGGTGAATACCGAACTGGCTGAAAAAATTCAGGATTTCAAATCAAGGGTTACCATCCCGGCCGATATCACCATCCGCCAAACCGGGCAAGGCGAACAAGAAGCCGAAACAAATAGCTTTTTAGGCAATGCCCTGATGATCTCACTGGGACTGATTTTTTTGATCCTGGTATTACAATTCAACTCCCTGAGTAAACCCTTCATCGTACTCACCGAAATTTTCTTTTCCATCATTGGAGTGTTTGTGGGCTATGCACTCACCGGCATGACCGTGGCCAGTATCATGCTGGGAGTAGGCATCATCGGCTTGGCGGGTATTGTTATTAAAAACGGTATCCTGCTGATTGAATTTACCGATGAGCTTCGTGGAAGAGGTATGCGTACCCGTGAGGCCGCTATTGTTGCCGGAAAAATCCGCATCATTCCGGTATTGCTAACCGCGGTAGCTACCATCCTCGGACTGTTACCCCTGGCCGTTGGATTCAATATCGATTTTGTTTCCATGTTCCAGAAGCTGGACCCTCAAATCTTCTTTGGAGGTGACAGTGTCGTGTTCTGGGGTCCGTTAAGCTGGACCATCATTTTTGGCCTGGTCTTCTCGTTCTTCTTAACGCTGATTATGGTACCCAGTATGTACATTATTTCAGAACGACTACGCCGGCCAATGGAACAATTCTATGGCACCAAATATGTGGCACTCTTTGGATTCACAGGTCCGCTCTTTTTCGTGTTTGTATTGATCATGTACATTGGACGATGGATTCAGCGCAAACCGGTATGGAATGGCACGTACAAACACCCAACTAAGGCCTGATCTATAATCCATGACTGATAAACAAGACTATATTGCCATCAACAAACATTCCTGGAATCAACGGGTAGAACCCCATCTGCATTCAGCGTTTTATGATGTAGCGGGATGTCGAAATGGCAAAAACGTATTGAATAGTATAGAGCTCGATCTATTGGGCGATGTTTTGGGACGTACCCTGCTGCACCTGCAATGCCATTTTGGATTAGACTCCCTTTGTTTACAACGGATGGGCGCGCAGGTAACCGGCGTTGATTTTTCCGATAAGGCCATTGAAACAGCGATTTCGTTGAACACATCCTTCGGATTAGACGCCCAATTCCTATGCGCGGATGTTTGTGCGGTTCCTGCCACACTCGATAACCGCTTTGATGTGGTTTTCACCTCATATGGCACCATCGGATGGCTGCCGGATTTGAATCCCTGGGCAGATACCATTGCGCGAGCACTCAAGCCGGGTGGCCGATTTGTTATGGCCGAATTTCATCCGGCGGTATGGATGTTTGATGATGCTTTTAAAAAGATCGGCTACTCCTATTTCAATACCGGCGCCATCTATGAGCAAGAAACAGGCACCTATGCCGATCGCACGGCCAATATCCAATCCGATTTTGTGATGTGGAACCACAGCCTGGGAGAAATCATGGAGGCATTATTATCCCGAGGACTTGCCATCGAAGCCTTTCACGAACACGACTATTCTCCCTATAATTGTTTCCGGAATACCATCGAATACCAGCCCGGTCGCTTTCGTATTCAACACCTCGAACATACCATTCCGATGGTGTTCTCCATAGCCTGTGTGAAAAAATAAATGGTTGTTTTTTAGTAACGCGATTTCAGCTTTTCATAAATCACCACGTTCATCAATACGAGCAACAATCCATATACTGTATCTTCTACCGGTATGGTGTAGAGGCGAATGGATAGGTTTTCAAAATCATTATATAATACCACAGGAATGGCCGTGAGAAAGCCATTGACAATGAGAAACGGAATCAGAATAATAGCGTATGCTATCAGAAAGGCTTTAGCATGAAAAGAATGGAAGACTTGTGGTAACAGCAGAACAAGCAACATGAAACCACCCGCAAAAAGACCGGTGAAATAGGTGTAGGCCCGGTCATTATTCAAAAAAGCAATCGTCAAAAAAAGCAAAGCCAGTAAAGCAAAGAGTATCCGACTGATCCGGTTATCAACCATCAACGGAAAATAGGCCCGAATACACGCGTAAATAAACACACAGCAATACGGCACTACGAAAAAAAACAGCATCTCTTCAATGGGTAACCCTTGAAAAGAACACCCAATGATGTGATCCGCACTGAACGACCAAACACCATTTTTTGTAAATAGAATATCCCATACAATATAAAAAGCGGCCGGCAACACCATTGCCGGAAAGAGGTATTTACAAGACTTATAAAAAGCCACTTTTTTATCAAAGCTCAATGCTAACGGGCCAATCAACGAAAGGACAAGAATTAGTAAATACGTGTAATGCGGATTCAATTGAATTACGGTTCGAGTAGTGTAAAATTATTACATTATCACTATCCGGTGGCCAAACATGTCTAAATTGATAAAAACTACATAAAAATCTGATATTGAGCGACCAGCTGATCTAATCGCTTTCCTTTCTGAGAAACTCCGTTGTTGAGAAAATATGTTGGTCGGTTTGACCAGTCCAACGTGACTTTGGATCGATGATCATCAATCAGGAAATTGATGCCCGCATGAAGCAGATCGGTCGATAAGCCATTCAGTCGATCGTATGTTGATCGGGTGTAAGAAACATAGGGCAACCACTTGGTTTTTAGACCTGCCAAGTGATCGGGCAACAAATAGCCGAGCTGTGTGTAAAACGTACGTCCACTACCGAACATCGGAAAGGCATTTCCATACGTTGGACCCTGACCGGTTATCACCGTGTTGCCTGATAACACCGAACCATTCGCCGGATTCATGATGCCGTTATATCGCAGATAGTTAGTGCCGTAATTCATGATGAAGTAACCAGCATACGCCGACAGAGCCGTATGCGTTTTCTTATTTAAAGGAATATCTAAATAGGATTCTACCGCCATATGTTTCATAGGCTGGAAAATAGTGTCAGAACGCTCTCCAAGTTTCCACATGGCTTTCTGTTGATAGATTGCACCCGCGGCAATATTGAACACCTTTTTTTTACCCAGATAGGTTCCAGTCATGTAAGGCGTTGTGTGTGGTTCATGATCTAAAAATTGATAGACCAAATAGGCCTGCCATTGCTTTTCATGACCCAGTTGTGTGAAATTAGCCACCGACGAGAGGACCGGTGGGATGTTTCCATTAGACGTGATTGGAAATGGATCAGACATGGCCAATCGATAATCCACTTTTCCAATCTGACCACGTAAATAAACACTGAGTTTGCGACTAAATTGATCCGTTTGATCAACAGTGCTTTGAATAAAAATTGGAACATCCATAGTCATAATAGAACTGATCCCTGGTTGTGAAAAGCGGGAAAGTCCATTGGCGATGGTCAAGCCGGCCCCCCAATGAGCAGAACAGACAACCGCCTAGTTTTTTGTTTTTTGTATCCGATTATCGTCCCGCACTTTCTTCCAGTATTTTCTCGCCACAATCAGCATACCAAAACTCTCGCCATCTTCTTTGCCTAAGTGTTTGTGATGCATTTTATGTGCCCACCGAATAGCCCGGATATAGGTGTTGTTGCTTCGGGTAAACCATTTGATGCGCTGATGAATAATGACTTCATGCACCAGAAAATAAGCAAAGCCATAGAGTGCAATACCGAAACCAATGGCCGCAGCCCAATAAACACCGTTTTGCAAGCCGAGCATGATACATAGCCAGCTGGGGATGGCAAAAATCAGAAAGAAGGCATCGTTCTTCTCAAAAAATCCAGGTGCAGGTTGATGATGATCTTCGTGCAGATACCAGAGAAATCCGTGCATGACGTACTTATGGGTAAGCCAGGTAATGCCCTCCATGGCGATAAAAGTAGCCAATGTAATACCTATCCAAAGAAATGCGTTCATAGAAAAGTTCTTAAAAGTAAAAAAAAGAAAGTCTGTATCAAAAACAGATGGAATGCGAATTTGTTGATGGATGCCGATTCGCGATTTGGAAACAGCATCAGCAAAGGAATGCTGATCAAAAACCAGCAGAGGTAATTGAAAAATGGAATCGCGCCCGACCAGCTCCAATAGCCCAATTGAATAGCCACCGGCTCCATGATCCAATCAAATAAAACGGCCAGCATTGCACCATCAACAACAAGCGACAGCCATTTCATGCGATCCGATAATCCAATAGAGGCTCCCCATTTTTGAAGAATGAGCTTCATGGTTGAACCGCAACAGTAAATAACTAACACCCAGTTTATGCCTATAATCCATGGCACATGGTTGATCGAAGGTCCCAGTACATCGCCATACTGGTATTCTCCAAACAAGAAGCCGGTATTGGTACCAATCATTTCAACGGCCATGCCGGTAATGAAACTGATCACAATAAATAACCAGATTCGACATGTTTGTTTTGGCATCGTATAAAGTAACAACCCAAACATGAGCAACTGATTCAATGGCGTAGTGTAACGAAACGCCGTATCGCTGGCAAACAATAAGCCAATCAGTCCTATCGCATGAAACAATATCGCTATGGCCGTAGCGATATCGGTTCGATTCGTGGATGAGAGGAATTTACTGAATGACATGTCGTTTCTGGATAATATTGGCCGCAATTTCGGCACTTTTCAAACACAAGGGTATACCACCGCCCGGATGCACCGTGCCACCACAGAAATAAAGTCCTTGGTATGCCGTCCTCTCATTGGAAGGTCGTAAAAAAGCAGCCCAGCGGCTGTTGGAACTGGTGCCATATAGCGAGCCCTTGTAGGTTCCGGTTCGCTGTTCAATACGCACAGGATCTAAGACCATTTCACTGACAATATGCTGTTGGACAGGCAACCCCATAATCCGCTCGAGTTTTTCGATAACACGAGCTTTGGTTTGTGCCGTAAGCGTTTCCCAGTCTTGTCCATTATTTTCCGGTGCATTGATCATCACAAACCAGTTTTCCGAGTCGGCCGGTGCATGTCCTTTTTCCATCTTGGACGTAATATTGATATATACAGTTGGGTCGTTGCTCATGGTTTTTTGATGGAACATGGCCGCAAACTCGCCCGGATAATTGTTGGAGAAAAAAATATTGTGCAGCCCCAGCTCCGGATAGGTCCGGTTCATTCCCCAGTAAAAAATCAGCGCACTGGAACTTCGCTCCATTTTCTTCAATGCCTTGCTTCGGGGATGCTGACGAAGCAGTTTATCATAGGTATGATAGACATCTGCATTCGAGAGCACGATCTCAGCAAAATAATCAACGCCTTTACTTCGTACACCCTTTACCGTTTTACCGGCTGTGATGATCTCTTCTACCGGACTGTTAAACAGGATGTTCACGCCGCAGTGGCGTGCGAGGCGATAGACCGCTTGGGTGATACTGATCATCCCTCCCTTGGGATAAAAAGTGCCGATATTTTGTTCCAGATGAGGAATCAGACTCAACATAGCCGGCGCTTGGTACGGATTGCTGCCGTTGTAGGTGGCAAAGCGATTGAAAAGCTGTACGGTTTCCGGTGCCTTGAACAGTTGTTGATTGTACCGATGCAGTGTTTGGGTGAGGTATGGCCATCGAACGGTTCGGAGCGCCCGCAGAATACGTTTATGAAACCAGGTGTCCGGATCCCGCAACGAATGATCAAGGAAAATAGAACCTACGTCGTCGTATAGACGACGCATGCGATGTAGGTATTTTTTTATAGCCACGGGATCTTCCCCTAATTCTCTTGCGAAAGCATCTGCCAACGCATTCGGATCTGCACAGGTGTTGATGCGTTTGCCGTTCTCAAAAAAATAATGACAAATCACATCCAGTTTCTCGTAGGAAAAAAAGTCAGCCATATCAACCCCAGCTAATGAAAACAAATCTGCTATGTAGTCGGGCTGAGTGAATAAGGAAGGACCGGCATCAAAGCGGAAGCCGTCTTTTTCTAGCACGGTTAGCTTACCCCCTGGATAATCATTTGATTCAAAAACAGTCACGGAATACCCGGCTACCGCGAGTCGAACGGAGGCAGCCAATCCGGCAATGCCACTGCCAATAATGATGACGTTTGATGACATGAATACAGTTCATTAATCCTGGCGAACTGACCAGTAGGATTCCAGTTTGGGAAAAGCAATATTAAACCAGGAGGTATATTTATGTGGATATTGCTGCATACTTTCGGCAATGGATTCCATGTTCATGAAACAATAATCGCCGATTTCCATTGGATTCGGACGGATATCACCATCATAGTGCCCAATAAAAACATGATCCAGCTCATGCTCGGTCAATCCGTTATCAAACGGTGTACAGTACACGAAATGAAAGAGATGTTCCAACGGCGTATCGAAGCCAAGCTCTTCCTGTAAACGACGATGAGCCGCGGCTTCGGTTGTTTCGCCCGGCATCGGATGACTGCAGCAGGCATTGGTCCAAAGGTCGGGACTATGGTATTTGCCGGAGGCTCTTTTCTGCAACAACATCTCCCCTTTTTTATTGAAGATAAAAACGCTGAAAGCACGATGCAGCAGTGCTTGTCGATGGGCGGCTATTTTTTCCATAGACCCCAGCACCTCGTCCTGTTCGTTGACTAAAATAACGTCGTCTGTTCTGTTCATGCAATCCTTTTTACAAGATATTCAATTGACTGCGTAATCCGGCGCGTAAAATAATAAAGGCCTTTGAGTAGTTAGGAATGCGGATACGATCCTGCATCAGCCGAGCCGGCTCCGCTCGTTTAATCTTCCGGAATAACGATAAATAATATTTGAATGCCACATAAACACCAAAACGGGCCTTGATGGGTAATTTCAGAATGCCCACGTATGCTTTTTGAAAATCAGCATCAATATCTTTTTCAATGGCCGCTTTATCGGCTTCTGTGAACCGACTAAAATCGACACCCGGAAAATAAACCCGGCTAAGTCCTTCGGCATCCGCTTTTAAATCACGCAGAAAGTTAACTTTCTGGAAAGCAGCACCCAGTGCCTGCGCATATGGTTTAAGTGATTCGTAACTTTCCTGATTCCCGTCGCAAAACACATACAAACACATCAGTCCCACCACTTCAGCGCTTCCATAAATGTATTCGCGATAGCCGGCATCATCGTATTGATGGCGGTTCAGGTCAAACTCCATGCTTTTGAAAAAGGCATCAACCAGTCCCCGGTCGATAGAATAACGGTTTACCACCTGCTGAAAACTGTGGAGTATCGGATTCAGGCTGATTCCCCGGTCAAACGCTTCATACGTTTCTTGCTTGAAAGAAGCCAGCAGTTCGGCCTTGTTGTACTCATGAAACGTATCCACAATCTCATCGGCAAACCGGACAAAACCATAGATCTGGTAAATCGGTGTACGCAGATCATGGTGCAATAGCCGAATGGAACTGCTGAACGAGGTGCTGTACCGTTGGGTGGTGATTTTGCTGCATTGGTTGCTGACCTGATGAAAAAGATCTATCATAACATATCATTTTGGTGTTCGCGAATGATTTCCTTACTGACGACTTCGCCACTGATCAAGGACGGAGGTACGCCGGGACCCGGCACAGTGAGTTGACCGGTAAAATAGAGATTGGATACTCGTTTGCTTTTCAAGGAGGGTTTCAGAATGGATGTTTGCATCAGGGTATTGGCCAGGCCATAGGCATTGCCTTTGAAGGCATGGTAATCGTTTTTAAAGTCTTTGACCGAATACGACCGTTTAAACACGATGGCGTCTCGAATTGACTGTCCGGTCGCTTTTTCATAGCGTTCAGCAATCATGTCAAAATAGCGATCGCGCAAGGTTTCATCGTCGCCATCCAGTCCGGAAGCTACCGGTATCAGAAAAAATAAATTTTCCGAGCCGGGAGGCGCCACCCCCGCATCGGTCACCGACGGGGCGCTCACATAGAATAAAGGGAGGGTTGGCCAGCTCGGATTGGTATATATCTCCTGACCATGACGTTCAAAATCGACATCAAAAAACAGCGTGTGATGCGCAACTTTGTTGAGTCTTTTTGACAATCCGATGTAATATAGTAAACAAGAGGGAGCCATGACACGTTTTTCCCAATATTTCTCCGAATAAACCCGATCGGCCGGTTCAAGCAGGTTTTGCTCCACATGATGGTAATCGCCGGCCCCAATCACCACGTCGGCAGCCATCTCCAAAGTCTCACCATCCTGACTATATTGAACAGCATATGCCTCGCCGTCTCGGGTAAGTATACGGGTAACCGGACTATTAAAGCGAACATCCACACCCAACTCGGTTGCCAGCCGATGCATGGCTTTTCCAATTTGAACCATGCCCCCTTCCGGGTACCAGGTGCCCAGTTTGACATCAGCATAGTTCATCAAACTATATAAAGCGGGTATGTCGCCGGGCAAGGCCCCCAGAAACAACACCGGAAACTCCATCAGCTGAATCAGCTTTGGGTTTGTAAAATATTTTCGTACATGCGATCGGATGGACGTGAACACATCCAGTTTAAAAAGACCGGCAATCAATTCTTTGTCGAGAAACTCGGTCCAGCTTCGACCAGGCTTGTGAACCAGTTTATGAATGCCTACGCGGTATTTATAAGCTGCTTCTTCCATGAATCGATCCAGTTGTGTCCCGGCACCAGGTTCGATTTGTTCAAACAAGGCACGCAGGGAAGTATAGTCTGCTGGAACATCGATTGGCCCGTCGGCAAATTCAATTCGATAAGAGGGCTCCAGCCGAATCAGGTTATAATAGTCGGATACTTTTTTTCCAAAGCACGAAAAATAACGCTCAAACACATCGGGCATCCAATACCAGCTGGGGCCCATGTCGAATACAAATCCATCAGCAGCAAAGGCGCGGCCACGTCCACCGGGTGATTCGTTTTTTTCCAGAATGGTCACATCCCATCCGGCTTTGGCCAGAAAACTGGATACCGACAATCCAGCATATCCGCTCCCAATAACGACCGCTTTTTTCATAATGCTTATGTAATGCTGAAAGGAAAATCGTGTTTGTGCAGCAAGCCAATCAATCGTTTCGGGTAATAGCGGCTTTTAACAGTTTACGGGCAAAGTGAATGCGGCTTTTTACCGTTCCCAGCGGCTCTTGGAGATAGGCCGAAATCTCCTGATACTTGTATCCATCAAAATATAATTGAAACGGATACTTGAAGATGTCCGGTAAATTATGAATGGCCTCTTTGATTTCTTTCAGTTTGAGTGACGATTCAGCGCTGGCCGAAATAAGTGGCTGTTGTTGATCGAGTAGAAAATCATTGGGCGTATGATCGAAAATAACCTGATGACGAGACTTTCGTCTGTAATTATTGATGAAGATGTTCCGCATGATTGTGTACATCCACGCTTTAATGTTGGTGCCAACATGGTACTTATCCTTATTGGCCAATGCACGGAACAATGTTTCTTGGGTGAGGTCTTTTGCCGACTCGTTATCCTTGGTAAGGGTGTACGCAAAGGGCTTTAAAAAATCCGCGTGTTGAAGCAGGAGTTTTTCGAATTCACGTGTTGACATAAAATTTGTTT
>JBJTXG010000215.1:0-2242 GCA_046082125.1 Ferruginibacter sp.
CCACCCTATGATCGGATGTATTACCGGGTGATGGTCATGTACGAAGGAGGCCAATATATCATCGGACCTTCCGCCCGAAGTCCGAATCAGGTTAAACCAATGAACGAACTGAATGTAACCTACTATCCAATCCGATTAACAGACAATCCGACGCCTCCTATCGAACCGGCAATAGCAATCGAAGTCCCCGTCAAAATCGATAGTACGGCATCCATGGCCAGTTCCGATGACGAAATCATCCGTATTAATCCTAAAAGCATCGATTCAACAAAACTTTCAATCAGTGCCAATAAAGGAATATCATCCTTAAAAAATACCATTCCTAAAACCATCACCGATTCGTCGAGAACGGTACCCAAACCCAAACTTATTTACACGGCTTATCCCAGTTATCGGGTTTATATATCCAAGACCAATCAACTCAATATCACTCTACCCTATCAGGAATTAGAGGAATACCGAATCGTTTTTTTTAATGAACAAAACGAACAGCTTTTTGAACTAAAGAATGTTACCGAGCCCAGTTTCATCCTTCAAAAATCAAATTTCCATCAAGCCGGATGGTATTTTGTAGATATCTACAAAGGGTCTGAATTAATCGAGAAAAACCGGTTTTACATCGCTAAGGAGAAATTCAAAAGCATGCTCAACTAAGCGACCATTCAAAAACCGATTGAAATTCACTGGCAATTATTTCGCGAATAGCTGGCAACGACAGTTCGTAACCGAGTTCCTGGTTCATTGACGTAACGGCCTTACCCTGTATACCGCAAGGGATGATGTGATTGAAATACTGCAAATCTACATTGACATTGAGTGCGAAACCGTGCATGGTTACCCAACGACTGCACCGAACACCCATCGCACAAATTTTTCGTGCTCGGTGGGGTATATCTGCATCTATCCAAACACCGGTTTCACCCGGACTTCGTCCGGCGTTGATCGAAAAATGTGACAGGGTTTTGATGATCACCTCTTCCAGCGAACGCAGATAACGTCCAATATCCGTATGCCATTTTTCCAAATCCAATATTGGATAGCCAACAATTTGACCCGGGCCATGAAAGGTGATATCGCCGCCCCGATTGGTTCGATGAAAGTCAATTCCCCTTTGTTTCATTTCGGGCATTGAAAGCAGCAAGTGTTTCTCATCCCCGGTTTTACCAAGAGTGTATACCGGCGGATGCTCACAAAAAATAAAATAACTGGTTGTTGGCGCTGTGCTTACATCATGGTCGCCCGATAACTGGCGATGATGCATTTTTTGATCTACATTTTGCCGTAATAGTTCTTCTTGCCGGCTCCATGCCTCGGCATAATCCACCAGTCCCCAATCTTGCCTTTGAATTGTATGCATGTATGTTGCAAATGTACAGATTCAAGCAACTTATAGACGTATGCATTCTATAATATCCAATACCTTTGATGTATGATAGACATGCATCCATCCAATCCTGAAGAGGACATTGCGGACTCAGAAGATGGTTTATATGAACGACTCTCGTTGACGGTTGACAAAGGACAGGAATCGATACGGATTGATAAGTTTCTGATGATCCGCCTTGAAGGAGCCACCCGAAACAAAATCCAGCAAGCCATTGAAGAAGAACGGGTACTGGTTAACCAAAAACCAATCAAAAGCAATTACAAAATCAGGCCCGGTGATTTACTGACTGTATACGACGATAAGCATCCGGATGCATCTAACATCACACCGCAAGACATCCCGCTCGACATCGTGTTTGAAGACGATCAGTTGTTTGTAATCAATAAACCGGCCGGCATGGTTGTTCATCCGGGCAGTGGCAATCCCGATCATACACTCTTGAATGCAGCAGCTTTTTATCTGAAACAACAAAATCCAGCACTCGACGAAACATCACTACCCCGGTATGGACTTGTTCATCGAATCGATAAGAACACGAGCGGACTGTTGGTTATGGCTAAAACACAAACGGCCATGAGTCATCTGGCTAAACAATTTTTCAACCATACCGTACATCGTCGTTACCTGTCTCTCGTTTGGGGCAATGTAGAAAATGAACAAGGAACCATTGTGGCGCACGTAGGCCGACACTTGAGGCACCGTAAACTATTTACCGCTTATCCCGAGGGCGATCACGGCAAAGAGGCTATTACCCATTATACGGTATTGGAGCGCTTTCATTATGTCACCCTCGTTGAGTGCCGGCTGGAAACCGGCAGAACCCATCAAATTCGGGTGCATATGCAATACATCGGC
>JBJTXG010000216.1:0-5712 GCA_046082125.1 Ferruginibacter sp.
CATGGCTCTGGCACGCAGTCCACACATAATGGTGGCATAATGAAAAGCTCGACGACCTCCTTTGTCCGATGACACATAACCAGAACAAATGCTGACAATCCCGCTCGCCGCCTGCAACTATGAAGAAGCCTGCGGCTTCAAGCCAGATGCTTGCGTCAATGTCTTTAGAAGTGTGCAACTGCTCCTACACAGAAGGGTTTGTCTCTGCGGGCGATCAGATCTTGTTTCAGAACAGCGCCTTCCGTTAGCCGGTGCTTATCAAGTTCACCGAGCGCTTCTGCTATTATTGTTTTTAACGCCGAAAAATCATTTTCGGAAAGCATGTCTGTGGCCGGTGCAACTACCTCCGGCAACCGCAAGATGGCTGCCAGTATCCCAGAATCATCCGCGCCGTTTTGCTTGGCCACCTGATGCATCTGCTGATAATAGGCATTCACCAATTCGGTATTGATCGACACAGGACGAGCCGTGCCGTTCTGTTTGACCACAATCATGCATTCGATACTGCCTCGGATCAACGACTCCTGAAGCAGATTGCGAATATCCATTTCGTATGCTTTGAGTATGGATGGCAGTTTGAGTTGAATATCCAACTGTTTACCGTTCAGCGATTTGATCTCTACCAAAAAAACCTTGTCGCCAATCGTTTGTTCTTTTCGTCCGTAGCCGGTCATTGATTTCATGTGCAAAGACTTTCTGTTTATAAAGATATTGTCAATCGTGTGGGAAACAACGTTGTTATTTTAGCTCGTAATCAATGAAACGCTACTTTATGTGTTGTTGTCTGCACAGCTGGCAAGATTGTAAAAATACAAAAGAGATCAGGTATTAAAAAAAGAGAAGCCCGATGAAAACATCAGGCTTGGGGTATATGGTTGGGTTAGTAAGACAGGGAACTTGCATTCCCTTCACAATGTTAAACATAAATTTTTCAATCAGGAAAAAATTCGTGATTTATTTTATCAACATTTTTTTTTGCCCTGTGGATAATAGCGAATGAAAAATCATGTTCGATGAAATTTTTGAATGACATCTCACTCAAAAAAAATGTCATCAAGTGGTATTCAACTTGAATAAACCATTCGTAAATTATTTTTATCATGGCATGAGTAAATGATGTTCAAAAAAATAAGGGCATCGTTGTTATGCCCTTATTTTACAAGTATTTCAAAAGATTATGCTCCTTTCACGTATTGTACATCCGCGTGTAATTGTACCTCTTCACTGACCAACACACCGCCTGTTTCAAGTGGCGCATTCCAAACCAAATCAAAAGCAGTTCGATTAATTTTTCCGCTTAGTTCAAAAGCAATTTTTGTTTGACCCCAGGGATCTTTTGCCAGGTCAGATGCTACTGCTTCCAATGTAAACGGATTGGTTTTTCCACGAACGGTTAGTTGTCCGTGTACCTGATAATGGTGGTCGCTGGTTTTAGATATCTTATCGCTGACGAATGTGATTGTTGGATGGTTGTCGGCATCAAAAAAATCAGCACCTTTCAGATGCGCATCGCGTTGTTCATTGGATGTGTTGATGGAGTGCACATCGGCTTCAAAGGAGATGGCCGCTGTTTGCAAATCATCTTCTTCGATAGTTACCTTGGATGTAAATGAACCGAAATGTCCTTTGACATTGCTAATCATCAGGTGACGTACTTTGAATCCGATTTCGGAATGGGTTGGATCAATGGTCCAGTTGGTTGTTGACATATGCTTGCATTTATAATGATAAAATGAACCCTTGGGATTATAGGGTGTTCCGCTTCGGTTATGAACAACAACGAGCTTCTCTTTTTGTTCAAATACCAAAAAAAAGAAAAGAAATGTCATTATCCATCAAAGAATTCAGATTTTTGACATGCCATTGATCGTTTCGAAGTATCCATCCGGTGATGGTGATCTGCGAAACAATCGAACCGGTAATCCACCTGATGAGATGTTTATTTGTTTCATCTCGGATGGATTGATCCTCCAACAACCGTAAACAGCCTTTATGCAATTTGAACAACCTGTTCCGCTCGCCCAAATCGCTGATCTGATCCAGGCAACGATCCTGGGTGATCCGCAAGCCCTCGCCACCGGCATCAATGAAATTCATAAAGTGGAACCCGGCGACCTGGTCTTTGTCGATCATCCCAAATACTATGACAAATGCTTACATAGCGCCGCCAGTTTTATCATTATCAATCAGGCAATGGACGTACCGGAGGGCAAGGCCCTGCTGGTCGTTTCTAATCCCTTTGACGCATATTGCACCATCGTTCGGCATTTCAGGCCCTTTCAAACGAGCGACAGGATGCACAGTGAAACCGCCATGATCGGATCAGATACTACGATCTTTCCAAACGTATTCATTGGCCATCATGTACAGATCGGTCGAAACTGTATCATCTATCCCAATGTTACAATCTTGGATCATTGCATCATTGGAGACCAAGTGATCATTCAGTCTGGAACAACCATTGGCAGCAACGCATTCTATTATAATACCAAAAAAGATCGTGCAGTCTGGTATCAAAAAATGCCGGATTGCGGCCGGGTGATTCTGGAAGATTATGTTGAGATCGGTGCGCACTGCACCATCGATCGAGGTGTTAGTCATGATACCGTTATTGGACAAGGCAGCAAACTCGATAACAACGTACACATAGGACATGATACGGTCTTAGGAAAAAACTGCCTGATTGCTGCACAGGTTGGCATCGCGGGCGCTACGACACTGGAAGATGGCGTTGTACTATGGGGCCAAGTGGGCGTGAGCAAGACACTCACTATAGGTGCGAATGCCGTCGTGTTTGCCCAAAGCGGTGTGGGTAGTGATATCAAAGGGGGAAAAACTTATTTCGGCACACCCGTACAGGAAGCCAAAGTCAAACAACGCGAACTGGTTTGGGTGAAACGAATTCCCGAACTCTGGGAAAAAATCATGGGGAAGCCCGGTCCAACCTCCGTTTAAGATCAATCGGCTGTTACTGGCTGGGTCGATAATCATATGGCAAGAGGTCAGCTAATTTACACCACGACCAATAATCATCCAGGATGATTTCCTGCTGATCGTAATAATATCCGTTTTGCTCAATCGTATATTCCATTCCCGGTTTCAATAATATTTTTGACAGTTGATAATCTGGTGATTTTCCGGGCACCTGTTTCAGATAGGCCTCATCAGGTCCTTCCAAAAAGTAGTGTACGGCCAATTCGGATTGATTCATGGAAAACCGAATAACACCCGTTGCACTGTCGCTGTGCACATTCAGCCATTCGTATGGCTTTTGTTCGCGAACGAAGACGGCTTTGCCTCCTTTGCTTTCAATTCGGCCCACTTCAAATCCATTCGCTGCGAGTTGTTGTTGATAGAATGCACGCATGAATTCGAGTACTGAACCCCGATAGGTATATAAGCGGCTGGAATCCCACTGGGCTCGCATGGCGCCGGTACTGTCGGTCATCTCTTCAAAAACCATAGTCCCCGTATACATACTCTCTCCCGAGTGAATATCAAGCACGAACGAATCCAGCTCACAGCGTATAACATACCCGAGTGCCCTATTTTCAATTCGAACCGGCTCATTGGCCATTACTTTTAACCGGTTTTTTCGCTTGGAGTAAAAGAAACGAACCTGTTCCGGGTTGGTAATCTGACAATGTTCGCTGTTGGAAGAGCGTCCTATAAATCCTTCCAGAAACTGCTTTCCGTATTTCTCCCATCCGTTTTTCACTTCCCCGGTAGATACGACCGCAACTTCCTGCAACGTTTTTTCCCTGATGGACAACAGAAAAGTTAGCGGACCATGATCCGATCCGGAAACACGCTGTATAGCCGTTTGAAACCCGGTATAGGAAGCAGAAAGCGTATATCCGCCAGCGGGCAACAATAATGTGAACGACCCGGACGAATCGGTGTACGTACCCAGTGTGGTGTTCTCTGCAAATACCGAGGCACCAGCCAATGGGGCCTGATTCTCTGTCTGAAGTACTTTCCCCCTAATCCAGTAACCGCCGGATTGCGCAAACAAAAAGTTTGTCGTCAGTATAGCCGCGATAAAAAAACAGACTGATTTCAAATGATTGAAAAGCATGATTGTGAAACTACAGTCCTTGACACTCATTTCATCAATGTTGTCTGTTAAGATTTTGTTGGAATCGATCACAGCAGTAGCAGATGGTATCGTTCAATGATCGATACGTAAACCCCGGAATCGCTTTTTTCAATTTTGTATTGTCGTACTGATAACAGGCCAATGATGTGTTCATCGTCTCGCGAGTGATCAGCGGTTCTTGTCCGGTGAAAAACGACCGAAGTGCTTCCAGCCGGCAAGCTAACGCCCCAAGAAAGGGCGTCACCTTTTTGGTAGGTGGTTTTTTTCCAAAGGCCGCTGCGATTTGTTCAAAAACCGTTCGGTAAGTGGCATTATCACCCGACACTATAAACCGTTCTGCCACAATATCCGATTCCATCAGGGAAATCATAGCGTCGGCAACGTCCCGTACATCTACAAAACCATTCATCCCTTCCGTGTACCAGTCAAATCCATCATACATTTTCTTGAAAATGGAGGCCGATCCTTTGGTCCAGTCGCCCGGACCAAGAATGATGGAGGGATTGACCACGACGGCGTTGAGCCCCTCGGCCATGCCTCTCCACACTTCCAGTTCTCCCAGGTATTTACTTTTACCGTATTGACTGTTTCGCGCATGTTCTTTCCAGGGTGTTTTTTCATCCACCATTCCGGAAGCGCTTGACCGACCGAGTGCGGCCACCGAACTTACATGAACAACCTTTTTTATCGGTCTATCCAGACAAGCATTGATCAAATTAGCCGTAGCCGTAACATTGATGGCAAAAAGTTCCTGTTGGCGAGCCGAAGCAAAACTGACCAATCCCGCACAATGACAAACAAAATCCACCTCTTCTAAGATCTCTTCTACTCGTACTACATCAAGCAAGTCGGCCTCCACCACTTCCAATCGACGATCGTTGTGAACGAGCGACAGTGAGGTTGTATGTTGAACCGCCCGAACAATATACCCGGCTTCGAGCAATTGACTGACCAGCGCCTGGCCCAGCAAACCTGATGCACCGGTAACGAGTACACGCATCGATGATTGATTGGGGTGATTCAAATTAGTCAAAGCGGTGAACGATTGAAGATTTAAGTAGTCTGCGGTTACAGCCATTGCGCATAAAAATAATCTTATGCTTTATCATACGTGTAGAATCCTTTCCCTGTTTTTCGGCCCAGCAGTCCATTGCTCACTTTTTGTTCCTGCAGCGCCGATGGTTTTAGGCGGGCCGGTTGTCCGAGCGCATCATACAATGATTGGGAGACCGCCAAATTGATATCCATGCCGATCAGGTCCATCAATGTAAACGGACCCATTTTAAATCCGGTAGCGGTCATGATCTGATCTATCGATTCAACATCGGCCATCCCCTGCTCAACCAACCGCATCGCCTCAAGGTAATAATGTCTGGCAACCCGGTTTACAATAAATCCGGGAGCATCGGTACAGGTTACGGGCACCTTCTTGAGTTGTTTGCAAAAGGCAACCAGTGAGTCCGTTGTGTGACGAGATGTATTTTCAGTAGAAACCACTTCCACCAGTTTCATTAGCGTGGCCGGGTTAAAAAAATGAAGCCCCGCTACCCGCTCCGGATGAGGACAATTTTGTTGCAGTTGACGAATAGACAGCGAAGAGGTATTGCTGGCAA
>JBJTXG010000217.1:0-2973 GCA_046082125.1 Ferruginibacter sp.
CTCATATCACTGACTATCCTACCGGTACTGGTACTAACAGCCCTGCTAATCAGCAGTTGCAACAAACAAACCAATTTCAATGCCCAGGGAGGCGGATTACCCACCTATTATGTGCGGATTCTGGAAGACTCCTTCTCTCCCAACCAGCTCACCGTTTCGATTGGTGCCTCCATTACCTTCGTAAACTTGTCTTCACAAACCCATACACTGGTCAGCGACAATGGTCAATCCCTGGCCACACCGGCCATCCTGCCATCCAGCAGTTACTATTATAAAAAAGATACGGTAGGTGTTATTTCCTATCATAGCGTGGAGAACCCCAACATGCGGGGAACGATTACGTTTAGACGCTGATTAGGTGTTGTATGAATGTCCTTATGTGTAAAACCCCGACAGGGTTCACGTACTTTCACGTAATCTGTGACAACACACAATAAAGGTTCGTTTTTTACGCTTAATACCTGTACCCATGAAAACCGAACGGCTCTGAAGCCTTTGTTCTGCAGGCGCTTCCTGAAAACCTCGGTTTACCCTATCTACCCTTTGCTGCACACGCAGTTACCTTTTTTTCTATTGGCACTACAGGACAAAGGCCCCGTTATTGGTCGGGGCTTTTTTTATTGGGTAAAAAACAACGCGGCATACTGAGTGAGCAAACCGATCGCGAAGCCCAAATAGATGTCGGCAGGTTGATGAGCAGCGAGATACAACCGAGTGGACCCAATCAGACCCGAAAGCAAGACGGCTAAAAAAAGAGCCGCCGATACCGGCATCGAGACCGTATGAAATAACAGCAACAAAAAACCAACAGCACCGCCCGCACCAATCATGTGCATGCTTACTTTCAGATAGATGTTAGCAATCAAGGCCGCGGAAGAGGCCAGAAAAATACCCAGGACATACGTCTTCAAAAGCCCCGGATAATGCGGTTGTCCCCGAAATACGAGATAGGCCCAGAAAAAGAAAATACCACAGGCTACATACGGTATGATTCGGTCTTTTTGTGTTTTAAGAAAAATAGAATCAATGAAACCCAGTGCTCTCAGCAACACGACTGTCAGCAATGGAAAAAAAACCAGATTCAGTAATACAATCAGTAACGTGCGGTGTTTCATACCGGGTGAAAACCCTACGAATAAATCAGGTTGCCAGTAAAGCAAAAAACACAGGATATACAACGGTATGAAAACCGGATGAAACAAAACAGAAAATAAGCGCGCGAGCCACGACAGTCCACCCGAAGGAACCAGCCGGATGGGTTCGTTTACTGACTGTGCAAAGGAGGATTCACTCATGTTTGGTTATAGTTTTTTCCGCAGTCGAGCAACCGGCACATTCAATTGCTCCCGATATTTAGCTACCGTTCGGCGGGCTATGTTATAACCGCGCTCGGTCAGCATATCCGTAAGCTTTTCATCGCTTAGCGGATTTTTCTTGTCTTCTTGGTCTAACATCTCGGATAGTATTTTTTTTACTTCCCGCGTGCTCACCTCTTCGCCCGATTCGGTTTGCATGCTTTCACTGAAAAAGAATTTCAGGCGATAGGTGCCGTATTCCGTTTGTACAAACTTGCTGTTGGCTACGCGACTGACTGTTGAAATATCCAATCCGGTTTTTTCGGCAATATCTTTCAAAATCATTGGTTTCAGGTCGGTTTCATCACCCGACAGAAAGAATGCGTGCTGGTATTGCAAGATCGCGCCCATGGTCGACAGCAGTGTATGCTGCCGCTGTTTGATCGCGTCGATGAACCATTTCGCTGCATCCAGTTTTTGCTTGATGAACAACACCGCCTCTTTCTGACGCTTGTCTTTTTTACTGCCCTTATCGTAGTCAACGAGCATATCACGGTAATGTTCACTTACGCGAAGATCGGGTGCGTTTCGGCTGTTGAGCGTGAGTTCAAGATTGCCAGCATTATTCAGAATGAAAAAATCGGGGGTAATATAATTCTCGCCGCCGGATGATGTTTCGGCCACAAAACCCGGACGGGGATTCAGTCGAACAATTACCTGTATTGCGGCCTTCAGCGTATCATCATCGATACCGAGTGACCGTTGAATTTTTTCATAATGTTTCTTCGTAAACTCATCGAAGTATTTGCTGATGATTCGGTAGGCTAACTGAACATCGGTCCTCACCGTATCAGTTCGTTTTAGCTGTAGTAGTAAGCACTCCCTCAAATCGCGGGCACATACGCCGGCCGGATCAAATTGTTGTATTTGGTCGATCAGCGCGTTGATTTGTTCTTCCGATGCATCGATGTTTTGACGAAAAGCCAGGTCGTCCTGGATGGCGGTAACCTCGCGGCGCAGGTACCCGTCGTCGTCTAAACTGCCCACAATCTGTTCGGCGATCCGACGATCGGTGTCATCCAGACTCAACATGCCCAATTGCTGCAACATCAGTTCGTTAAAACTGGTTTCCACCCGGTGGGGTCTTGTACGATCCTCATCATCATCGGCATAATGATCATCGCGAAGCTTGTAATCGGCAATATCTTCATCTCCTTCCGGCAAGTAATCCGAGAGGTCTATGGTTTCCATGTCGAGCTCTTTTGGCTCTTCATCATTGGTTTGTTCATCGGTGGATTCGTTGATGTACGGGTCTTCGGCCGTATCCGCCTCTTCATGACCTTCATCCGCCAGTTCGAGGGCTGGATTTTCTTCCAGCTCTTCTTTGATGCGTTCTTCAAGCTGTGCGGTCGGTATCTGAAATAACTTCATGAGTTGTATCTGTTGAGGAGACAACTTTTGAAGCATTTTCTGCTGAAGACTTTGGCGCAACGACATAGTAGAGAGGGCGGCGGGTTTATCCGCTGATGCCTGCTGTAAAAGTACGATTTCGAGAGGTCTTACCGAATGCTTTTCAGAAGCGGTGGCATCAGCATCATCTGATTTTGGGTGCAGGAGCAGGCTGGGCAAAAATCTCTTCCCGCAACTGATCGGCCCAGCCATTTAGATTTTGCTCAAG
>JBJTXG010000218.1:0-3229 GCA_046082125.1 Ferruginibacter sp.
CGCTTCGATAGATGTCATGGTTGGCTGGGGTTTATGTTCAAACGTGATTTCTGTTTATCGATAAAATTACCTTATTTTGCAACACCAACAGAGGTTAACATTCCTTGAAATTCAGGGTCCTGTGGCCGAGGGGCTAGGCAGAGCTCTGCAAAAGCTTCCACAGCGGTTCGAATCCGCTCGGGACCTCAAAAAATGGCCTGTCGAACCAACCGACAGGCCTTGTTTTACCATGAACGTCCGAAACATCATTACCATTCTGCTCTACCTCGCGCTCATCGGGGTTTGTTTTCTTCCATGGACGTATCATGCGGATGTCGACCAATATTTTACCGGGTTTTACTCAATGCCTGATAAAAGCGGAAAACCGGTGTACGGAAAGCCTGGTCAGTTCATTATAGTTTGTTCTGTGTTTTCCATACTATTCACCTTAATCCCGAAAGTATGGGCCAAATTCACACACCTGTTTTTTTCCGGATTGATTCTGGCTTATGCCATTCGATGTTATCATCTGTACGCCTCCTCGTATAGCGGATACACGCCGGTCAAACAAGTAGGCATGTATGGGTTATTGATTCTAGGCATTGCGGTATTTGCAATGTCGATGTTTCCAGGCTTGACAATTACATCAAAACAATCGAAGTCCGAAAGCTAACCGTTCGATAGTGTTTCGGTATCAAGTACTTTTTCTTTCTTCCTCGTCACAGTTTTATTACTCTTTGATCTTACTCCAGGTATCTTTGAGGGTAGCCGTGCGATTAAATACTAAGTGGTTGACTGAACTATCTTTATCAAGACAGAAATACCCATTCCGTAAAAATTGAAACCGATCCTGACGAGTTGCCATTTTTAATGAAGGTTCCGCCATTGCCTGGGGTATGATCTGAAGCGAGTCCGGATTCAGCAATTCATGAAACGGACAATCTTCCTGTGCCGGATTCTCTACCTTGAATAAACGATCATAGAGTCGTACTTCTACTGGAATGGCATGGGACGCACTCACCCAGTGAATGGTGCCTTTGACAGTAAGGCCACTGGTATCCTGACCACTCTTACTTTCGGGAAAATGCGAGCAACGAATCTCCGTCACCTGCCCGCTATCGTCTTTTATAACGTCATCGCAACGGATAATGTAAGCACTTTTCAGTCGGACCATTGAACCTGGGGCCAGTCGGAACCATTTTTTTGGGGGTAATTCGGTAAAATCGGCTTGTTCAATCCATAGGGTTCGACTGAAAGGAATTTCGCGGTCTCCTAGTTGGGGATCCGGCCCATTTTCGCTAGATAACCACTCGGTGTTTGTATCGTTCATCGTGGTAATCACGCATTTCAGCGGATGGAGCACAACCATGGCTCGCTTGGCCGTTTGATTGAGATCTTCGCGCAAACAGAATTCCAACAACCCCAAATCAATCATGTTTTCCCGTTTGGCAATACCGATACGGTCACAAAAATTTCGGATGCTGGCCGGGGTATATCCTTTTCGACGCAATCCACTGATGGTTGGCATACGGGGGTCATCCCAGCCCGACACATGCTGATCATTCACCAGTTGTAGTAGTTTTCGTTTACTCATGACCGTGTATGTCATATTCAGACGGGCGAACTCATACTGTCGAGACGGGAAAATAGCCAGTTGTTGGATCAGCCATTCATAGAGCTCACGGTGTGGAATGAATTCCAGGGTACAGATGGAGTGGGTGATGCCTTCGAGGCTGTCGCTTTGACCATGCGCAAAATCGTACATCGGATAGATACACCATTGGTTGCCGGTGCGGTGGTGATGGGCGTGCTTGATACGGTATAAAATCGGATCCCGCATCAGCATGTTGGTGTGCGCCATGTCGATCTTGGCACGAAGCACTTTTTCGCCATCTTTAAAAACGCCGTTTCGCATATCGGCGAACAGTCGTTTATTTTCGTCGATGCTTCGGTTTCGGTAAGGACTGTCTTTTCCGGGCTCGGTGGGTGTTCCTTTTAATGCGGCAATGTCTTCGGATGAACTATCATCTACATAAGCCAGGCCTTTATCAATCAACTGTAATGCGTATTGGTACAATTGTTCGAAATAATCGGATGCATATAGTTCTTGGGCCCAGTGAAAACCCAGCCAACGAATATCATCTTTGATGCTTTCGACGTATTCCGTGTCTTCGGTTACAGGATTGGTATCATCGAATCGCAAATTGGTTTTGCCGCCGTACTGGATGGCCAAGCCAAAATTCAAACAGATCGATTTGGCATGACCGATGTGCAGGTACCCATTGGGTTCCGGTGGGAAGCGGGTGATGATGGATGAATGGGTGCCTTCCTTGAGATCGTTTTCAACGATCTCCTCCAAAAAATTCAGGCTTTTCTCTTCACTCATGGCATGTTATTTTGAACGATAAAAGTACAATTTTCAATATCAAAAAACGGGTTCTCCACGTTGAGAGATATTGGGCGCTGGAAAAAGGTTGGGTTGCAGCTTTGCATAGAGCCATCCACCCAATCGGGCGGAGCAGAAACCGATGGCAGCACCCGTAAGTACATCACTAAACCAGTGTTTGTTGTTGTACATTCTCAGATATCCGGTGGCGGTAGCCATCGCATATCCAACAACCGCCAACCAAGGATATTTTTTTCCGTATTGCATTCTCAGAAACTCCGCATTGGCAAAGGCTTCGGCCGTATGCCCTGATGGAAAGGATAAAAAATTGGAACTATCCGGACGTTGTTCGTGCGTTATTTTCTTGATAGGGGTTACGATTGCCGAAGAGATGATGTTGATGGATGCGTAGGTGAGGGTGGCATCTCGCATGTTTTGGTTGCCCTTTACACCCAATGCGGTCATTCCCAATGAAATGGCACCCGGGGTGTATTGCAGGTAGTTGTCGAGATGTTGTTTTTTTGACAGATCAGTTGGCCTTATATCTTGAAGGATAGTACGGTTGATTTTTTTTAAATCCGGACTATTCAAACTGATGATGCCATAAGCAACAGCAAAAGCAGGAATGATGAAAGGTTGGTAACAGATTTTACCATACCGATCATTGAAACTGTTTGGAGGCGTTGAACACTGGCAACTGGATTTCCTTGGTGACAACGTTACAAGTTTTCCAGACAATGCATTTTTTAAATCGATATTCGAACAATCCTGTGCTCGAAGGAGTATCGATGAGAGGCCGATGAAAAGAATAAAAAAAACTGTTTTGTAAAGTCGCATTAATTAGAGCCGGCTGATCTTGATATT
>JBJTXG010000219.1:0-2357 GCA_046082125.1 Ferruginibacter sp.
AGTGGTCACCCGCTCGACAACTACCGATTTGAACTTAAAAACTACGGCATCATTCCACTGGATGAATTCAATCAAATTCAAACCAATATTCAAACACAGCCCTACACCCGCCCCTTGCGCATAGCCGGACTGGTTGTACAAACCCAGCACCGTCTCACCAAAACGGGAAAGAAATTTGGTATCACACACCTGGAAGATTATACCGGCAAAACGGAAATCGCATTCTGGAACGAGGACTATGTGCGCTTCCTGAATTACCTTGAAAGCGGCACCATTGTACTCATTGAAGGCGCCTTCCGGACGCGATATAATAGTGATCGCTACGAATTCAAGATTTCCAAACTGCACCTCCTGGATACCATTAAAAAAACCATGACCCGCCAACTGGTTTTAAATGTTGAACCGCAGTTTGTGGACCAGGATCTGGTAACATTTATGCACAACAATTTGCAGCACTACCCTGGTGAGAGTACCCTTCGGTTCAACATCCTGGATCCGGACCAAAGCAAACCCCTTAGTCTCAGCACGCTGGATAAAGGGTTCACAATGAACGACGAGCTGATTGAGTTTCTCAATAATAATACCCATATTCAGGTATCGGTGATGCTGAACTGACAGAACAGTAAAAAAAATCGGCTTTTTGACCCAAATTTAATTGTGGATATGTCAGTTTGCCTGATACAAGCAATTGGCCATACATTTGCAATCCACGTAGCATTAACCACCCTTAAACAATTTTATTATGGCTTTAGAATTCACTGATTCCAATTTTCAGTCCGATGTATTGGACTCCAATAAACTTTCTGTTGTCGACTTTTTGGCAGAATGGTGCGGACCTTGTCGCGCGATTGGTCCCGTCATCGAAGAGTTACACAAAGAATACGATGGTGTGGTAAACGTAGGTAAAGTAAATGTTGACCATAACCCGCAAATTTCCATGAACTATGGTGTGACGAGTATACCGGCCATTTTCTTCTTCAAGAATGGACAAGTGGTAGACAAATTGATTGGTGCTCAGCCCAAAGCTAATTTTGTCAAAAAAATTGAGGCGCTCAAGTAATCACGTCCTACTGCATTAAAAATCCCGTTCGGTTGAACGGGATTTTTTTGTATCGTTTTTTTTAAAAGTTAATCATCCAGTTTTAGGACTGCGAGAAACGCTTCCTGTGGAACTTCTACGTTACCGATTTGGCGCATGCGTTTTTTACCTTCTTTCTGTTTTTCCAACAGCTTTCGTTTACGACTGATATCACCTCCATAACATTTGGCGGTAACATCCTTGCGCATGGCACTGATGTTTTCACGAGCAATCACTTTTGCGCCGATGGCCGCCTGGATGGCAATCTGGAACTGCTGTCGGGTAAGCAGGTCTTTCAACTTTTCACATAATTTCCGGCCGAATTCCTGCGCACGACTTCGGTGAATGAGGGCACTCAAGGCATCGACCTTGTCTCCATTCAACAGGATATCCATGCGAACGATATCACTTTCACGGAAACCAATCGGATGATAATCGAACGAGGCATATCCTCTAGTCTGCGATTTGAGTTTATCGTAAAAATCAAACACGATCTCTGTCAAGGGCATCTCAAAAATCAGTTCCACTCGTGTTTGCGTGAGATAGCTTTGGGAAATCAACATGCCTCGCTTCTGAATGCACAAGGTCATAATGTTTCCGATATACTCTGGTTTGGTGATGATTTGCGCTCTAATAAAGGGCTCTTCGATCCGGTCAGTTCGGGTTGGATCTGGCAAGGTGGCCGGATTATGCACATCAACCTTTTCTCCTTTATTGGTATAGGCGATAAAACTCACGTTTGGTACCGTTGTGATGACGGTTTGGTTAAATTCGCGCTCCAATCGCTCCTGAATAATTTCCATGTGAAGCAGCCCGAGAAATCCGCACCGAAAACCGAAACCCAGTGCTTGAGAGGTTTCCAGTTCAAACGTTAAGGAAGCATCGTTCAACTGCAGTTTTTCCATGCAATCCCGCAATTCTTCAAACTTGTCGGTATCCACCGGAAAAATCCCGGCAAAAAACATCGGTTTTACTTCTTCAAATCCATCTATACGCTTGTCGGTTGGATTGTTAGTGGTAGTCAGTGTATCGCCCACTTGTACTTCCTTGGCATTCTTAATACCGGTAATAATATACCCCACATCGCCACAATGTACCTGGTCTTTTTTCTCCATGTCTAGTTTCAAAATACCAACCTCATCAGCTTCATATTCTTTATCGGTACTGAAAAACTTTACTTTGTCTCCCTTCTTGATGGTTCCGTTGAAAATTCGGTAATAGACGATAATACCGCGGAAACTATTGAAAACACTATCAAAAATCAAGGCTTGTAATGGCG
>JBJTXG010000220.1:0-3272 GCA_046082125.1 Ferruginibacter sp.
GGCCACGCTGATCACGAGCATATCTTGTCGATCTAGGATTCGTTTGAATCCATCCAGCGCCGTGATGGCGGCATTGAGTATCAAACTATCGTACATCACCGTACCGTGATAGACTACCAAAACATCAAAGGTGGTGCCAACCGGTTTATCAATGACAACATCCACACCGATATTGTTAAATTGAACACTTTTTGTAGTACGGTAGGCAGCCGTGTTGTCCGGTGCGGGGTTATCTTTTTTGCAGGCAGTAAAAACCACAACCAACAGGCAGGTCAAATAAAGCAGTGTTTGTCTCATATTAGTTAGATTTGGCGTTCAGACAAACTGGGTAATCCATGGTTTAATGTGCCGTTTTGTTGACACTACGAGCGGTAGTAGATTGTTTGAAAACAAGCACATACGATCCGAACAGCAACCAGGCAAATACCAGGTCTATGGCCAGTCCATTTCGAATAAAGGGAAGCCCGAGTTCCATGCAATACAGATAGCCATTAAGACCAGTGCCATAAAAGCCAGTTGTATCAAAAAGGAAACAGTTGGTATTGCTTAACAGATAAAATAATAGTGAAGACAACACAGAGAAACCGGTGACCGTCAGCACGTTAATTTTACGAACCATGAAACCAAGTAGGGTTACAAAAAGCAATGAGATATAATTGCCTATTTGCCCTAATCCGTAAAAGCCGGGTGCGATTTGGAAGACCTCCAGGATGATGTCTGAAATTAACATCGCTAGTAATGGAAGCAGAAAAGTAAGGCGCTTGTCGCTGATCATGGCACCACTGAATAATGATATGGCAATGATGGGACTGATCGAGTGGGGATAGGTAATGGCTTTCATACTAGCTGCAACCAAAATCAGGAAGGCAGCAATCACAACATCTTTTCTCAGCGAGGGCATTCTATTCGATTTTGAACAAAAATACAGGATTAACGGTTAAGTTTTTTCACTGAATGCCTGAGTTGTTTTCCTCATGGTGTGAATAGATGCTTGTTGTATTGTTGTGGTATGGGTTCTAAGCAACTAACCGGTCAGTACGGCGAGGAGTTGGCTGTTGGCTTTTTGAGGGAATCAGGATATGAAATCCTCCACAAAAACTGGCGATGCGGCCATTGGGAGATTGATCTGATTGCAACTAAAAACACGGTTTTGTACTTTTTTGAAATAAAAACAAGTCGTACCAATGATCATGGTTATCCGGAAGATCGGGTGGATCGAAAGAAAATAACGTACATGACCTGTGCCGCTGAGGAGTATCTGATCGGTTATCCGTTGTGGAAGCGCATACAGTTCAATATCCTCTCGGTGACCTTAGAGCCGTCCACCACCTTTTTTCTGATAGAGGATGTGTATCTCTGAGGAAGGCTATGGCGCAATAAGCAGTTCATCGATCAGGTGCTTCGCACCGGCAAACTTGTCGATGATGAACAACACATAACGGATATCGACCATGATATTCCGACAGATGCTCGCATCGTAATTCAAATCACTCATGGTGCCTTCCCAAACGCGATCGAAATTCAGTCCAACCAGCTGACCGTAGGCATTGAGGGCCGGACTACCAGAATTGCCGCCAGTAGTATGATTGGCCGCGATGAAACAGACGGGCATCCTGCCAGCTTGACCATATCGGCCAAAATCTTTTTGTGTGTATAGATCAATTAGTTTCTGTGGTACATCAAATTCATAATCACCGGGTTTGAATTTTTCCATGATCCCGTCTAAATAAGTATAGAAATCATACTGCATGCCGTCACGTGGCGTATATCCTTTAACGTTCCCATAGGTAACCCTCAGGGTGCTGTTAGCATCTGGATAAAATGTTTTTTCGGCGAAGATCACCATCTGCGCATCCATGTATTGGCGCTGCAGGGTGTTGATGCTTGCTTGGATTGGCGCAAGAGCTGATGCCGTTTGTTGTTGATACGTATTGATCAGATCATTGTACAACTGAAACAGTTGGTCATTGCGCAGTGTTTGCTGAATTACTGGAAATGATTGCTGAAAAAGGACTCGCAGTGAATCCTGGTGGCAAAGCGGGGAAGTAGCGAACAGGGTGTTGGCTCCTTGCTTCAACCGGCTACCACCCAGCCATTCACGAGCCAGTAAACTGGTTTTGTCGGCTGGTAGATCGAAGAGGTAACGTTCCATCAGTTTCTCAAACAACGCCTGATCGACATCTGGGTCGCGCTCGGCAAAAAGTTCTTGGATAGCTTTCCACTCCCGTTTGTTCAGGTCGATATTCATTGAAGCATCTTTTGCTGAGAGGTTTTTGAGCATGGCATTTACCACGGACGCTATGTTAAACGCTTCAATTCGGGGCATGATCTCTGATTGATAATCCCGCAAGCGAATATGACCCTCTAGTTTTTTATGGGCATTTTGTAAGTCGGTAAGCAGGGTTCCATAGGAAACCGACCAAACCGGATGTTGATTGACACGGCGCTGAAATTCGGTTTCGTATTGTTGTTTTTTAATGACGGCCTGACTGCGGTTCAGACCAAGCACTTCGCCTTTCCATTTTTTGTAGGCATTTTCTACACTGGCATATTTGGCCGCATACTGGATTTTGATGCCTTCGTTTTTTTTCATGAAATCCAGCATAATCGTTAATACATCCTGACGTAGACTAATTTTGGCCGGATCGGAAATGTCTTTAATTTGTTGTATCGCCGTGGATGGAAGGTATTGGTTGGTGCGGCCCGGAAAGCCAAATACCATGGAGAAATCACCTTCTTTCATGCCCTTGAGTGAGATACTCAGCGCCCGCTTAGGAACGTAAGGCACATTGTCCGGCGAGTAATCAGCCGGATGATTGTCTTTACCAGCGTATATGCGAAATAGGGAAAAATCGCCGGTATGCCGAGGCCACATCCAGTTGTCGGTATCCTTGCCAAAATTGCCGATGGCAGCCGGCGGAGCACCAACGAGTCGTACATCCCGAAAGGTTTCCGTTACAAACAGATAATATTTATTACCCTCAAAAAAAGGGCGAATCAGCAGGTCTTCGTAAGATTCCTTCTTGTATGCTTTTTTCAGTTGGTTGATTGCAGCCTCAATCAGGGATTTGCGGTTTGCATCGTCTGCAGTAGCCGGTATGTTTTTTAGTATGGTTTCGGTGACGTCTTCAATACGGATGATGAATGTGGCGGTTAACCCGGCATTGGGAATCTCCTGGTTTTTTTGCATAGCCCAGAACCCATCACGTATATAATTATGTTGGAGGGTAGAATGGTTTTGAATGGCATCAAAACCACAATGATGGTTGGTT
>JBJTXG010000221.1:0-5544 GCA_046082125.1 Ferruginibacter sp.
AATATCGATGTAGCCGATTTGCGTGCACAGGCAGAAAAGCACCGGGATCAACTGGCCGGCTTGATGATTACCTATCCAAGTACCCATGGTGTATTTGAAGAAACCGTTCAGGAGATCTGTGCGATCATTCATGAAAACGGCGGTCTTGTATACATGGATGGCGCCAATATGAATGCTCAGGTTGGTTTGACCAGTCCCGGAAAAATTGGTGCGGATGTATGTCACCTGAACCTGCATAAAACATTTGCGATACCCCATGGAGGTGGCGGCCCCGGCATGGGTCCTATTTGTGTTAACGACAAACTGAAACCCTTCCTACCCGGACATTATACTCTTCCAAGCACCGAAACGGCCATCTTGCCCGTGAGTGCAGCGCCCTATGGCAGTGCCAGCATCTTACTGATCAGCTATGCATACATCAAAATGCTGGGAAGCACCGGTTTGCGACTCAGTACAGAGATGGCCATCTTGAATGCAAACTACATGAAAGGCCGACTGGAACATGAATACAAGATTCTCTATTCCGGCAAGAACGGAACCTGTGCACATGAGTTCATCGTTGATCTTCGTCCGTTCAAACAAACGGCCGGCATAGAAGCCGAAGACGTAGCGAAACGACTGATGGATTATAACTTTCATGCCCCTACAATGAGTTTTCCTGTTCCGGGTACCATCATGATTGAACCAACTGAGAGTGAGGATAAAAAAGAGATGGACCGCTTCTGTGAAGCAATGCTACGTATCCGTGAGGAAATACGGGCTATTGAACTGGGACTGATCGATCGTATCGACAATCCACTAAAAAATGCACCCCACACCCAAGCAAGTTTAGTGGAAGAACACTGGGCACATCCTTACAGCCGTGAAATAGCTGTGTTTCCTTTGGATTATGTCAAATTGAACAAATGCTGGCCTACCGTTGGACGGGTAAACAATACGCATGGAGACCGAAATCTTGTGTGTACTTGCGAGCCGGTTAGTGCCTATGCCTGATAAACCATACCTTCACAACTAAATTGAACCATTATGAAAAATATGCTTGCTATTTTATTAGCGCTTACAGTCAACTTCGGCGTTGCCCAAAAAAATCAAATTTCCCTTTCTGCCAAGGAGCGTATCACAAGCAGTAACCAGGCGGTCATCGAAACGGAAATGAATGTTGGCATGCCGATGACGATTAAAAATGATATGCACAGCGTCTATCAGATCGATGTGCTCGAAGAAAAAGGCGAATTTTATAAAATAGGCTATACACTTAAAAAAATGAAAGTCAGCGTTGAGTCTCCACAGGGAAACATGAGCTATGATTCAGATAATCCGGCGGATGCGGATAGCGAAATTGGTAAATCCATGGGCGACCGAATGAAAGTCAATGAAACCAAGGAATACATACTCAATCGACTCACCGGAGAGGTCAAACCGGTAAATCCTGACACAAAAACAAATGAAAACGCAAACATGGCCAAGGTCATGGGTGGTGGCCAGACGATTGATCCGATTGAACAAACCTTTATCGTGCTACCTACCACACAACTCAATGGCACCTGGAATAGCGAATCAACGGAGGATGGCCTTACGATGACAAAAACCTATACTATCCAATCGGTTGAAAACAACCGATATTCGGTTTTATTAAAAACCAAAATCAGTGGCAATACCAACACAGAAGTGCAGGGCATGGCTGCCAGTGTGACCATGAATTCTGAAACAACGTCCCTTTTGACAATTACCAGCAACGGAGTCATCCTCAAACGTGAAGATACTACTGTTGGCGACGCGGCCATGGATATGATGGGCCAGAGTATACCAATGAATATTAAATCGACAATCAGCGTCGATAACAACCTTCGATAAGCAAAAAAGAATGTTCGCGGTTTACTATTTATACAGGACCTCGTAGTATTCCCTGGCCATGCGATTGCTGTCGAATTGTACACGTACATCCATCATGCCTTGTTGAACCACCGACTGCCATTGATCAGGCTGTTCGTAGTACATTGGTAAGATGTTGTTTTCCAGCATATCGAACAGGTGGTTCATGTCGTAATCATCTTGTTCCTGCACCGACATACTCGCATAATCAGCCGTTGGCACTACGAAACCATTAATGCCATCGCGGATAAATTCACAGATCCATCCATCATTGGTACTCACGTTTACCGCACCGCACATGGCGGCCGTCATACCACTTGTACCACTCGCCTCCCGTGGCACACGGGGATTATTCAACCAAACATCAGCCACTTGTTTCAGCTGCTTACTGAGCGCCAATTCATAACCTATACAAACGGCCATATTATGATACTGTTTGCTGATATTGACCAGATTATTGAATTCGCTGATTGCGGGATAATCCAGCGGATATGGTTTTCCGGCCCAAATGAATTGAACCGGGTATTTTTGGTTGTGCATCAATGCATCAAATCGATCTTCATCTTTGGTTAAAAGCTCCGCACGTTTATAGCCGGCAAAACGTCGGGCCCAAACGATGGTAAATTTCTTGGGATCAAATAGTTTGCCTGTCTGATCGGCAACCATTTCCATGGATCGCTTCTTCAAATATTGTTTACGGTCATTGAACCCTTGTCCGTCTTTAGACGCCATGGTTTCATAGAGTTTTTTATCAGACCAATATTGCCAGTTCTGTGCATTGGTTATAGCCATTATCTCCGAAATACCTTCGTATTTACTCCACATGCCTCGGCTCACTTCTCCATGCAACTGACTGACCCCATTCGACAATCTCGCAAAACGTAATGCGGCCAACGAATGATTGAATTTATCATCATCCAGCATACCAGTTAGTTGACGAACTTCTTCCAGGGGTACGCCACAGAAATAGCCCATCTTTTCACAAAGATGCATCTCGTGCTTTTCATTACCAGCCTCTTCCGGGGTGTGGGTGGTGAAAACAAGCCGTTCTTTGACCGCTTGGATATTACCCCATTTTTTGTATAGATAAAACGCAGCACTCACCGCATGGGCTTCATTCAAGTGATAACGTTCCGGATTGAATTGTAATGCATCGATGAGTTTGGCGCCGCCGATACCTAAGAGAATGAATTGAGCCACTTTAGTAGCAACATTTGCGTCATACAACCGATGAGTGATGGTTTGTGATACATAGTCATTTTCCGGAAGATCAGTTGACAAGAGAAACAAAGGTGCCGTTTTGAATGTTTCCGGGTTTAGGTAGAGTGCTTTTACCCATACCGGGTGACCGTGAATGTCAATTTGAAATTTAATGCCGGTCTCTTCCAGAAAACTGTATATTTTTTCGTTCCATTGTATTTGAAGGGTCTGATCCTGATTCCTTGCCTGATCATAATAGCCGTATTTCCATAGAATACCGATACCAATCAGGTTTTGTCCTAATTCATAGGCACTTCGCAGGTGAGATCCGCTCAGATAACCCAAACCACCACTGTATATTTTCAGTGGCTGATGAATAGCAAACTCCATCGAAAAATAAGCCACCGGTTTTTGATAAACTGCCTCTATTTTGTAGGGAACCTGATACGGTGAGAAAATCATTTTTATCTTCGTTTGATTGAATGTGCAATATAACCGATTTTTCGTTTTATTGTGTATATTGTACATATTCAAGGGCCCCTGTCGCATTTAGCTTTAAAACGGCAATAACAATCTAATTTGTTTAATTATTCAAGCTATGAAAGAACATCATTTGCCTCAACATTCCTTGAGTGAGGTACATGAATCGGTGGATACAACGATTAACAAATCGGGCTGGAAACGACTGTTTGCATTTGTGGGTCCTGCTTACCTAGTCAGCGTAGGCTATATGGATCCGGGAAACTGGGCTACCGATATTGCAGGGGGCAGCAAATTTGGATACAGTCTGATTTGGGTTTTATTAGCCAGCAATTTAATGGCCATTTTATTACAAAGCCTGAGTGCGCGGTTGGGTATTGTTCGGGGCAGAGATCTGGCCCAGGCCAATCGGGAAGAGTATCCCCAAGCGGTCAATTTCTGTTTATGGATACTCGCTGAATTGGCCATTGCAGCTACCGACCTGGCCGAGATTCTGGGCATGGCTATTGGCTTGCAATTATTATTTGATCTTCCACTAATTATTGGCGTTGGCATTACCGTACTCGACACGTTTTTGCTGCTGTACCTCCAGAAACTAGGCATCCGTAAAATAGAAGCGTTCATTGTTTCATTAATTGGCGTTATCGGCATCGCATTTTTAGTCAATATTATTTTGGCCTCGCCCGATTTCTCACAGGTCATCAAGGGCTTTATACCAAGCTTTCCCGATGCTGCAACGCTGTATGCGAAAGAAGGTATTATTGGACAGCTTCCTTCCGAAACAGCACTTTACCTGGCTATCGGTATCATCGGGGCGACTGTCATGCCTCACAATCTTTATTTGCATTCTGCCTTGATTCAAACACGGAAAATCGAAAAGAGCGAAAAAGGCATCCGAGAAGCCCTGAAGTGGAGCCTCATCGATAGCAGCATTGCACTCAATATTGCCTTTTTTATAAATGCAGCCATTTTGATTTTAGCAGCAACACTTTTCTTTAAGAGCGGTCGTACCGATGTGGGTGAGATACGACAAGCACACGAACTGCTGTCGCCGATGCTCGGTACCGGTATTGCCTCAACCCTATTCGCTATTGCGCTAATCGCATCCGGACAGAGTTCCACCATCACCGGAACACTCTCAGGACAGATTGTGATGGAGGGATACCTCCACCTGCGAATCAACCCGGTTATGCGTCGTCTGATAACACGTTTAATCGCCATTGTGCCGGCTGTATTGGTCATTTTACTGGCTGGAGAGCGTTATGTGGATGAATTATTAGTGTTCAGCCAGGTCATTCTCAGTCTGCAACTAGGCTTTGCCATAATACCCCTGATACATTTTGTAAGCAACAAGAAAACGATGGGCGTATTTACCATCAAACCAATCATAAAATTGCTTGCCTGGTTAATGGCAGCCATTCTGGTCTATCTGAATCTGAAGATGGCTTCGTCTTTTCTCATGGAAAGCTGGCAGCATAACCAAGAGATTGGGATTCGTGCGTTGTTGGTTATTGGCCCACTCTCCCTAATCGTGTTACTGTTGGTCACTTTTTTTTACCCGATACTTAAAAAAAGTCACCGCCATGGCATGACCAGTGACCTCCACCCTGCCCCACAAACGATTTCCCTCGAAAAACCTGCAACTTTTCGTAGGGTCGCTATAGCGCTTGATTTCAGTGAGTCCGATACCAAACTATTGTCAACGGCACTTCAATATGATAAAGAAACCATTGAAATGATTCTGATTCATATCGTGCAAAGTGCATCCGCCAGTGTACATGGTTCCGGCTCGCAGGACTTCGAATCAATCAACGATGAAAAACGTATGAGCCAGTTTGTAACACTACTTCAAAACGAAGGATACAACACGAAAGGAATATTAGGTTATCGAGATACGGCACCGGAAATCGTTCGTATCATCAATGAAGAACAAGCCGATTTATTGATTATTGGTGCACATGGACATCGGGGTATCAAAGACTTCTTTTACGG
>JBJTXG010000222.1:0-2534 GCA_046082125.1 Ferruginibacter sp.
ATGTGCATGGTCCAACAACACGGAGGTCCCGATGACCAGGGATTGTTCATAGATGAACAGTACAACCTGGTGCTCGGTAATCGACGCTTGTCGTTGATTGATCTCCGGCCGGAGGGACATATGCCAATGTCCTACAACAAATCGTTCCATATCACTTATAATGGGGAGCTTTATAATTTTCAATCGCTGCGCGATGAATTGAATCAGCTGGGTCATCAATTTTCAAGTAAAACCGATACTGAGGTCATTTTAGCGGCCTACGCCCAGTGGGGTGAGCTGGCTTTCGGTCGTTTGCAAGGGATGTTTGCGTTCGCGCTCTGGGATCAACAGGAGGGAGACCTGTTTCTGGTACGAGACCCGGCTGGTATCAAACCGCTTTATTATCGTAAAACAGACTCCGGTCTTCAATTTGCCTCAGAAGTACGAGCCTTTGGCTGCGTAACACAACCACCGGAGATCAATCAAAAATGGCCCGTATATATGATGGCATATGGCCATCTGCCTGAGCCCGTTACACGGTATGCGGATGTACACCCGCTTCCCAAAGGTTTCTTTTTGAAATGTAATCTGGCCAGCTACAAAACCTCCTTGCAATCGTTTGCCCATTATAGTTTTTCATCTCACACGATGGCGGGTACCGGCGAGGCCTTTCGAGCAATTGCCGCCGACTCGGTGTCCAGGCATTTAGTTGCCGATGCTCCCATTGGCGTGTTTCTGAGCGGGGGATTGGATTCCGGCATCATTGCCAGCTTGGCCGCTCATAGAAAGGGAACGAATCTGAATACACTCTCCATTTATTTTGAAGAAACAGCATTCTCTGAAAAGAAATACCAGGATCTGATGGTGGAACGACTCAATAGCCGTCACCATCAATTATTACTGACCGCTCCCATCTTTGAACAATCTTTGACAAGTATTTTGGATGCAATGGATTTACCCAGTTGCGACGGCATCAATACCTGGTTTATCTCGAAACTCGCTGCACAACATGGAATCAAAGCGGTGCTATCCGGTTTGGGGGGCGATGAACTATTTGGCGGCTATCCATCCTTCCAGCGAATGCAGGCAGCCACGATGCTCCAGTCTCTGCCGAATGGATTACTGGGTGTTTGGCGCAAAACGGCCAATAAACGGCTCAGTCGTATGGCGTATTTGAAAATGTCTGGTACGAAAGGACTCTATCTGTTTCTACGAGGGCATTTCACGCCCTACGAAATTGCCAAACAGCTTGATGCATCAGAAAAAGAGATCTGGCAACTATTGGAAGACATGCCCGTCTATCCAGCAATTTATGATACAGCCGATAAAAACCGCGCTTCCTGGATGGAATTCAACGTGTATATGCAAAACCAATTATTACGGGATGCGGATGTGATGAGTATGGCTCACGGTGTGGAAATCAGGGTGCCCTTTCTGGATGATCGGCTGATACGATGGACCCTGCGTATGAGCCCGGATCTGAAATTCAAAAACGGACTGCCCAAACAATTTTTAATCGATTGTTTCAATGACCTGATTCCAGAACCCGTTTGGAATCGACCTAAAATGGGTTTTAGTTTTCCATTCGAACGTTGGCTGACACAAAGTGCCCTAGTCGCCGAATGGATGAGTCAGTCGTCGCCGAATACACGACAGTCTTATCAGCGGTTTTTGAGAGGCCAATTGCATTGGTCACAACTGATGTGCCTAATTATTCTACAAAAAAATAAGCCAACCCTCGCTTCGTGAAACCCCGCACATTATTACTCACCTTAAAAGTATTTTCAGCCACGGGCGGTATCGAAAAGGTATGTCGGGTTGCGGGCAAGGCGCTGTATGAGTGGTCTCGAACCAACAACACATTGTTTGCAGTTTTTTCCATGCACGACCGTTCGGCGGATGCTGATGAAAATCGGTATTTCCCACGTGAATCCTTTTCCGGATTTGGAAACAAGCGCTGGTTGTTTATCTGGCAAGCCCTTCGAGCAGCCCGGTCGTATGATGTGGTATTATTAAGTCATATTAATCTGTTACCAGTAGCCCGACTCATTCGGTTTTTTTATCCCCGCAAAAAAATCATCTTGTTTGCCCATGGCATTGAAATCTGGGGCGAATTAAATGGACTTAAAAAATGGTTGTTACGCTGTTGCGATTTGTTTCTGCCGGTCAGTCAATTTACGGCTGACAAGATCGTCGAGGTACATGGCGTGCACCCCGATCAGTGCAACGTGTTGAACAATGCGCTTGATCCCTATTTGCCATTGGGTAAAGAATATGCTGATAAAGCATCATTACGAGCCCGCTACGGATTGACTGAACAAGAGCTGGTTTTATTTACACTCACCCGGTTATCTTCCAAAGAACGATACAAAGGATACGATAAAGTATTGCAGGCTCTCGTGTCACTCAATACCGAGTTTAAGGGTATTAAGTATCTCATTGCGGGCAGCTTTGATGAAGAGGAGCGCGCCTACCTGATTGAACTGGCTGCCTCCCTGAACATTCAAGATCAGTTAATCATTGCCGGTTTTATCCCGGATGAAGACCTGGTCGAG